>CAIYDY010000440.1 GCA_903925015.1 uncultured Acidobacteriia bacterium | reverse complement strand
CGCTGCTTGTCGTCGCCGAACTCGATTTGCGGCTTCTCGGCACCGGGGGCGGCAATGATTCCGCCACGTCCCAGGGTGGGCCCTTCCTTGCCGTTGTGGGTGTAGTCGATATCGGCCTCGAAGGACGCGTTGGCCTCCTTGGCCCAGGGGGAGCGGGTAATCATGCGGTTGATCTCCTCGTCGCTCCAATCCGACGGCTGTTTCCGGTTCCAGAAATCCTGCGCAGCCGAGAGCGGGCCGCAGAGGGCAGCACCGAGTCCAAGCCGAAGGACGTCTCTGCGTGCAAGTTTCGATTCCATGCGATCCATTCCATTGTTACAATAAAAGTGCAGAATGGCCACCGTCCTTGTAGTGGACGACGAGCAGGTAGTCCTCCGGCTCGCCGAATCCATCTTGTCGTCCGCCGGATACCGTGTGGTGCCCGTGTGCGGGGCCGCAGCCGCCTTGCGCACCTTGGCGCGAGGGGCCGAATCCATCGATATTGTCCTCGCGGACGTGGTGATGCCCGGGACGAGCGGTCCAACCTGCGTGGATCAATTGACCGCCTTGGATCCGAGCGTCGGGATCGTCCTGATGTCGGAGTTTGGCATACCCGCCATGCGCAAATATGCGGACGGCAGGGGATTCCATTTCGTTTCGAAACCTTTGGAGCCGCGCGACTTGACGCGGGCTCTAGAGTTGGCTCTCGCTGCGAGGATTGTGCTCGAGGAGGTTTCAGCCTGAGCAACTCAATCCTGGCATTTGAATGGACCGTCAGTGGCCGCGTGCAGGGTGTGGGCTTCCGCTGGTTCGTGCAGAAGCATGCCACAGGTATGGGCTTGGCTGGATGGGCCCGCAACGAGCCGGACGGTACGGTGACAGTTTACGCCGTGGGAACGCCGCAACAGTTGAATCGGTTGACACCGCTGCTTCGCGAAGGTTCCCGCGTGTCGGAAGTCCATTCGGTGCAAATCCGAGAAGCCGCCGTGCAACAATTGGATTCCTTTCAGACCCGCTGACACCCCAAACGAAACATGGACCACTTGAGACAACTCATCCGCGAAGTGCCCGACTTTCCCAAGCCGGGCATCCTCTTCTACGACATCACGACCCTGCTGAAGGATCCGGCTGGCCTGCGCGGGACAATCGACGCACTGACAGGCATGTACGATGGTGCCGGAATTGACATCGTTATCGGCATCGAGGCCCGCGGCTTCATCTTCGCCCCGGCCGTGGCCTACGCTATCGGCGCGGGTTTTGTGCCGGTCCGCAAGCCCAAAAAGCTGCCTGCCGAAACAATCAAATTCTCCTACGACTTGGAGTACGGCAGCGATACGTTGGAGATCCACAAGGACGCGATCACGCCCGGGGCGCGCGTGCTCATCGTCGACGACTTGTTGGCAACCGGAGGCACGGCCAAGGCCGTGACCAGTTTGGTAGAGCAACTTGGCGGCACGGTGGCCGGTGTTTGTTTCGTGGTGGAACTCACATTTCTGGGCGGGCGGGACAAGCTGTCCGGCTACGACGTCCAGTCGCTCCTCAAATACGATTCCTAATGGGTGCAGGAGACACAACGCGGCGGGCTGGACTGAAGGCATACGCCAAGCTGAACGTGGGGCTGCGGGTCTTGTACAAGCGCCCTGACAATTACCACGAGCTTCGGACTGTGTTTCAGACCATCTCGCTCGCCGACCGTCTCGATGTGGCCTTTACGCCGGCGGACGGGACTTCGGTTACGATTGAGGGCACCCCGGAAATACCCGACAACTTGGTGGAAAGGGCCACTCGGCTGGTTCTGGAAGAGCTTTCCCTTCAAGCCGATGTGCGCTTTTTATTAAAGAAACACATTCCGTCCGGTGCCGGACTTGGCGGAGGATCTTCGGACGCCGCAGCGGTGCTGATTGCGTTGCCGGTCCTAGCCGGACGGGTGATCCCGATGGAGCGGTTGCTGGTACTTGGAGCCCAGTTGGGCAGTGACGTTCCGTTCTTCCTGCGTGGGGGTACGGCCTTGGGTCTGGGCCGGGGCGAGGAGTTGTATCCGCTCCCGGACCTCCCCTCTCAACACTGCCTGTTGGTAGCGCCGAATGTCCACTCGTCCACGGCCTTGGCGTATGGAGACCTCTCGCGTGGTTTGACAACAAACGCGTTACAAAATAAACTCAGTAGCTTCCAGCAGGATGTTTGGAGCGGCGTAGACAAGTCCGTTCCCGTAGTCAACGACTTCGAGAAAGTGGTTTTTTCCCGGCATCCGGAATTGCCGGCAATCCGGGACCGTCTGATGGATTCCGGGGCCACCTTTGCCGGCATGACCGGCAGCGGCTCCTCAATTTTCGCATTTTTTGACTCGGAGGCATCCCGTAAAAGGACCGAGGCTTCCCTTCCCGACCAACGTACGTTTGCAGTATCGTTCCTGAGCCGCGCGCAGTACCGCTCCCGTTGGCAGCGCGCCCTGAAACTTCACACGAAAGGCAATGAATGGCCGCCCCGAAACCGGTACGACCGATGAACTCAGACCGCATCAAGATCTTCTCCGGCACCGCCAACCCGGCGCTGGCAGAGGAGATGTGCGTTCACTTGGGGCTGAAACTGGGCCAGATCAAGCTGCGCAAGTTTTCAGACGGCGAGATCAACCTCCAACTGCTCGAAAATGTGCGCGGAGCCGATTGCTTCGTGGTCCAGCCCACTTGCTCGCCAGTTGAATTCAACCTGATGGAGATCCTCTGCATGATGGACGCCTTAAAGCGTTCCTCGGCGGAGCGGATCACGGCGGTTCTCCCTTATTACGGGTACGGCCGCCAGGACCGCAAGGACAAGCCTCGCGTGCCGATTTCGGCCAAGCTTGTGGCGGCCTTGCTGGAGCGTGCCGGTGCCGACCGCATCATGGCGCTCGATCTGCACGCAGCGCAGATCCAAGGATTCTTCGACGTTCCGGTGGACCATCTGTTCTTCCGGCCGGTGATGATCGACTACTTCAAGCCGCAGAACATCCAGAAGCTGACCGTAATTTCACCGGATGCGGGTGGTGTTGAGCGCGCCCGATCAGTCGCGAAACGGTTGAACGCCCGCTTGGCCATCATCGACAAGCGCCGCGAGGAAGCCAATGTTGCCGAGGTCATGAATGTGATCGGCGACGTGGCAGGTCAAAACTGCCTCATCGTGGACGATCTGATCGACACCGCCGGCACGCTCGTCAAGGGAGCCGAGGCGCTGATGGCTTATGGCGCCGCCAGCGTCTCGGCCTGCGCCACGCACGCCGTACTCTCGGGCCCGGCTGTGGAACGCATCACAAATTCGGCGATCTCGGAAGTGATCTTCTCGAACTCCATTCCGCTTTCAGAGGCCGCGAAGGCCTGCGGCAAGATCCGGCAACTGTCGGTCGCTCCTTTACTGGCCCGTGCTGTGCAGTCGATCCACGAAGAAACTTCCGTCAGCGCCCTGTTTGAATAGGTTGCCCATGAAGACGATTGTTCCATTATTCCTGGCGGCGGGGCTGTTGTATCCGGCCGATGACAAACCCCTGTTCAATCGTAGGAACCTGGACGGCTGGGAAATCATCGGCGATGGCCAGTGGACGGTAATGTCCGACGGCACTGTGATCGGCCAGCGCACCCCGGATCTGCGGAAGATGCTTGTTCCCGGAGGCCCGATCGCATCGCCGAAGGACTTCAAGTCCTGGGTTGACACACAATCCTGGCTGTACACGGTCCGCAACGACTTTGGCGAATTCGACCTGCACTTGGAGTATTGGACCAAGACGAGCGGCAACAGTGGCGTCTCCATTCGGGACCTGACGAGGGCCAAGGCCGGAGTCAGCACTCCGCCAGACTATACGAGGACGCCGTCCAAGGTCGGCTACGAGATCCAGATCAATAATAGGTTCCCCGACCCGCACCCCTCCGGCAGCATCTACGGTTTCGTGGATGCTCCCAAGGACTCCCAGCGCGAAGATGACTGGAATTCGATGGACATCCTGTCGCGCAACGACAAGATCACGGTGAAATTGAACGGAAAAGTGGTTGCGGAGAGCGCCGGGGACCCCAAGCGTCCCAAAATTGGGCCAATCGGGCTACAACTGCATGATCAGTTTTCGATCACCATGTTTCGGAACGTTCAGATCCGGGAGATGGGCCACTAGGGCGAGGCCTACGGCCTGAAGACCAAGACTTCCATATCGGTTAACGAAGTCATGTTAATCGGCGCGTGGTCGTCCGGAATCACGTGTGCCCGGTAGCCGTAGCGTCGCATGAAGGAGTCGAATTCCGAAAGGCTTGCCCCAAGCTTCTTCAATTCCCAAGGCTTGATCTCGCAAACGATCAACGGGCGGTGCTTGCTCGTTTCGAAGAACTTGGAAAGACCTTTCAGTACCGGGAATTCGTAGCCCTCGACGTCGATTTTGATCAGGGTGATTTTCTCCGGCTTGGGAATATTGGCTCCGATGTACTGATCCAGCCGCATCACCGGCACTTGGATGGTTTCGGCATAATTCTTGCCGGGGACGAGGGTGGCGTTGCGGGAATCGCCCTGCGGGTTGTAAGCGATTGGCAGGAAGCCGTCCTCCTCCGCAAGCGCGACGTTGTTGAATTTGAACTTGATCCTCGGATTTAGCGCCTTCAGGCGCTCCAAGCGGGCAAAACAAATCGGCAAGGGCTCGAAGCCATGGACTTGGCCGTTTTCGCCAACGCACGATGCCGCGATGGCCGAGATGTAGCCCACGTTGGCACCGACGTCGAGCATCGTGTCGCCCGGTGCCAAGTGCCGCTTCAGATAATCGCAAAGAATAATATCGTACGAGCCTGTCAGCATGGCTTTCAAATCCCCCATGTCGAGGAATGGAAGCGGGGCATGCTCGAATTGGATCTTGCCGTTGATGGTCGCGATCATCGGACCAGCGGGAATCTTGGTCAGTGCCCGGCGCAAACGTCCAATCACCTTTTGGGCTGCGACGACAGGGTATTTCCAAGGTTTAGGGTACGTCATGGATTCCTTAATTTGGGCCAACTGGGGCTATACTGGGAGCCCAAAAACACCGGCCATGCGCAAGGCTAACACAGGGAGTGCAACCGGAACCTGGGGGACCAACCTTGTCCGAACAGCTACCGGGTGGCAGCGCGACCGAGGTTTCGATACAATTACCGGTAACTGTGAAACTCCGCCTATTCTCCGGAAACCGCACGCGTGCAGCCGTGCCGAGGCTGTGTCTGGACTTCTTGGGACGCCTCCGCGCGGGTCGTGTGCTCATTGCGTTCACGTTGGCCGGGGCGCTCCAAGCCCAGTCGGACCCCAAGTCCCCGGCCGTTAAGGCTTCGGCGATCCTGAGCGAAAACTGTCTGGTTTGCCATGGATCGGGCAAGATGTCCGGATTGGATATGCGAACGCGCGAGTCTATCCTGACCGGCGGCGAGCGCGGTCCCGCCATGGTCCCCGGTAAGCCCGACGAGAGCCGGATTTATCGGTTTGCAGCGGGACTGGAGAAGCCCCAGATGCCGCCGGGCAAGGAACTTCCGGCAGAATCCTTGCTCACCCTAAGGGAATGGATTCGGACGGGCGCGGCCCTCGAACCCGTTCAGGCCAAAGAGGACACATCCGCCAATACCGCCAAACTTGAAGAGCGTCCGATTACAGCGGAGGAGAAGAATTACTGGGCATTCCGCCCGGTCACCCGCCCCACCCCTCCGGCACTTGGAAAGGCGAACCCGGTTGATGCGTTTGTCACAGCCGTTCTAAATACGAAGAAGCTGCAACCGGCCCCGGCTGCATCACGCCGAGTCCTGGCGCGCAGGGCCTATCTGGATTTGTGGGGCATGCCTCCGACGCCCGAGCAGGTTGAAAGCTTCGTCGCGGACAAGTCCCCCAACGCTTTCGGCAAACTGGTGGACCAGCTCCTAGCGTCGCCGCACTACGGCGAGCGCTGGGGACGCCACTGGCTGGACGTCATCCGATTCGCCGATTCCGGCGGTTTCGAATACGACCGCGACAAACCAAACGCATGGCGCTTCCGCGACTACGTCATCCGGGCATTCAACGAGGACAAGCCCTACAACCAATTTGTCCGCGAGCAGATTGCGGGTGATGAACTGGGTACCGACGAAGGAAGAATCGGCGTCGGCTACCTGCGTTTGGGTCTCGAGAACAATGTCAAGAACGACATGACGCGGCTTGACGAGCTGGACGACCTGGTTGCCACCACATCGAACGCATACATGGGTATGACCGTGGGCTGCGCACGTTGCCACAACCACAAGTTCGACCCCATCCCGCAGAAAGACTATTACCGGATGCAGGCGGTGTTTTATCCTGCCAAACCATTGGAGTACCGGCTGGCACCTGCCGCAGAGGTGACGGCCTGGGAAGCGGAAATCAAGCGCATCGACGGTGAAATCAAGCCGGTCAAGGCAAGGTTGGTCGAGATTGAAAAGCCCTACCGGGACCGGATCATCGCCGAAAAACGCTCCAAGCTTCCGCCCTACATGGTGCTGGCACTCGAAACGCCGGAGGAGAAGCGCACCGAGGGGCAGAAGCTCAATGCCATCCAAATCACGAAGTCGCTGATCGCGGACGCCAAGGAAGTGAAGGCCGCGATGGCTCTTAGTTCCGACGACACCGCGAAATGGGCCGCAGTGAACAAACAGATCAAGGACATGGAGGCATCCAAGCCAAAGATGCCGGCGACCGCACTATCCATCACCGAGTCGTCGCGCACCGCGCCGGAATCACATTTTCTGGTCCGCGGCAGCCCCAGTATGAAGGGCAGCGTAATGCAGCCTGGCGTCCTCACGGTCGCCAGTTGGAATGAGTGGAAGTTCCCTGAAGCGCCCCCCGATTCCAAAACTAGCCTCCGGCGCAAAGGGTTTGCCGACTGGCTCGCCGCCGATCAGAACCCGCTCACGGCTCGCGTGATGGTGAACCGCATCTGGCAGAACCACTTCGGCGAGGGCATCGTCCGTACACCCAACAACTTCGGCAAGATGGGCGACCTGCCCACACATCCCGAATTGCTGGATTGGCTGACGAGCGAATTCGTGAAGTCCGGCTGGTCCATCAAGGCCATGCACCGGACGATGATGAATTCCGAGGCCTACCAGCGCGCCAGTGACGACGTGGCCTCGAATCTGGCTTCCGACAGCGAAAACCGATATTTCTGGCGCATGCCGCGCCGGCGAGTGGAAGCCGAAGTGGTGCGGGATTCCATGCTCGCTGTGGCCGGCAACCTCGTCGACAAGCTTGGCGGTCCGGCGGTATACCCCTACATCGACCCCGCCCTGTTCCAATCCAGTTCGGAGCGCACTTGGAACGGCAGTTCCGATACCGATCCGGCGACTTGGCGCCGCAGCGTATATGTCTTCAGCAAGCGCTCGATCCCACTGCCGATGCTCGACATCTTTGACAAGCCCGACAGCGTGACGTCCTGCGCGCGGCGCAACCGCAGCACCATCGCGCCGCAGGCCTTGATCCTTATGAACAATGCGTTCGTCGGGATGGAAGCCGCCAAGTTCGCGGACCGATTGCGGCAACTGGCCGGCGACGACGCGGGCAAGCAGGTGCGCCAGGCGTTTCTCCTGGCTTTGGGCCGCGAACCAGGACAGCAGGAGATGGAACGCTCCACAGCTTTCATCCGCGGCAATTCCAACGGTCTGGTGGATTTCTGCCAGACCATCTTCAACCTGAACGAATTTGTCTACTTCCCATGAGCCTGCATACTGACCGTTTCATCTCCCGTCGTGAACTGCTTCGGACCGCCGGTGGCGGCATCGCGGGGCTGGCCCTCGCCGACCTGATGCATGCCGAACGCTCCCGCGGCATCTCGCCCTTGGCCGTGCAGGCACCCCATTTTCCGGGGAAGGCGAAGGCCGTGATTTCGATCTTCTGCTACGGCGGGGTCAGCCAGGTGGATACCTTCGACCCCAAGCCCGAGCTTCTGAAGCGGCAAGGCGAGACGATTCCAGGCAAGAACATCGTGCCATCCCAAGGCACGCCCGGCGGGTTGATGCCGTCGATTTGGGAATTCAAGAAGCACGGGCAGAGCGGGATGGACGTGTCCAGCCTGTTCCCCCACGTCGCAACAAAGGCCGACGAAATCGCGCTCATCCGGTCGATGTATTGCATCAGCAACGACCACGCCCCCGCGCTTTACCAGATGAATACCGGGTTCATCCAAGCCGGACACCCCAGCATGGGAAGCTGGCTGACCTACGGCTTGGGAACCGAAAACCAGAACTTGCCCGGATTCGTGGTGTTCGCCGACTGGCGCGGAGGCCCGATCGGCGGTGCGCCGAATTGGAGCAACGGCTTCATGCCCGCAGCGTACCAGGGCACTCCGTTCCGCTCCGCCGGCGATCCGATTGTCGATCTGAAACCACCGACGGGCATGACGCCGGACCGGCAGCAGCGCTGGCTGAAACTGCTGGGGCAATTGAACGAGGAGCATCTGGCGAAGAACCCGGAGGATACCGAACTTTCGGTGCGCATCCGGTCGTATGAACTGGCGTTCCAGATGCAGTCTTCAGCGACCGAGGCGGTCGATATCAATAAGGAATCGAAGGCGACGCGTGACCTGTACGGATTGGACGAAAAGCCGACCGAATATGTGGGACGTCAGGCGCTGATGGCACGCCGCTTGGTGGAACGCGGGGTTCGTTTCGTCCAGATTTATTCCGGCGGCGGCAACTTCACGGAGAGCTGGGACGCGCATTTCGACCTCGAACTCAACCACGGCATGCATTGCGCCGAAACAGACAAGCCGATTGCGGGCCTGTTGACCGATCTGAAGAGCCGGGGACTGCTGGATTCGACGCTGGTGATTTGGCACGGGGAGTTCGGCCGGATGCCGATTTCGCAACGCATGAACGGCCGCGACCACAATCCGAGCGGCTTTTCGGTGTGGATGGCGGGCGGCGGGGTCAAGGGCGGGACGATTGTCGGTGCCACCGACGAGTACGGGTTGAATGCGATTGAAAACCGGAAGTCGGTGAACGACCTGCATGCCACGATCCTGCATTTGATGGGGATGGACCACGAGAAGCTGACGTATCCGTACAACGGCCGGAATATGCGGTTGACGGATGTGTCGGGGAACGTGATGCGGGAAGTGCTGGCGTAGGGACCTGCGTTTTCCGCCGCACGCCTACCCAAGGTATGCTATATGGGAGACCCATGGCCGATAACACAGTCCTGCTCATTTGCGCCGAAGACAGCTCCAGCGAACGAATCGAGTCGGTATGCGATCAATCGACCGCCACGATCACCTGCGCCTCCACCAATTCGTTGCTTGACGCTGTCAAGCTGCTCCAGGAAGACTCCTTCGACCTGATCATCACGGATCTTACGCTGCCGGACGGCAAGGATCTGACGGTTCTGAAGAACCTGCAACAGAACGCCGCGACCACGCCAATTCTGGTTCTGTGCCACGCAGCCGGTCGCGATGCTGGAGTCACGGCGGTCCGCAACGGTGCCTTCGATTTCTTCTGCTACGAAGACCCGGACGCGAGTCTGCTCCGTTCGGTGGAATCCGCCATAAAGGACGGACGCCGCGAGGCAGAGCGCAAGACCGCAGCCGAGCGGCGCATCAACGCACGCTTCCCCGTTTCCCTCGCTATCAGCTACCAGACATTGGAACAGCCGATCCTCTCCGGACAGGGAACCAGCGAGACGCTCAATGTCAGCAGCAAGGGCATCCTGTTCGCCAGCAACGAAAACTTCGTGATCGGCCAACTGGTCCAAGTTTCGCTCGACTGGCCCGCGAAACTTGAAAACCAGATCCCGTTGAAGCTTGTGGCCGAGGGCCGCATCGTGCGCAACTCCGGTGGCCAGACAGCCATGACGATCGAGAAATACGAATTCCGCACCCGCCGTGTCAAAGCCACGGCCAAGGCCTGATAAGTTCTTTATCTCCAGCAGGTTAAAATCCGTACAGACTTCGCAACACCTGCAACATTGGCGGTGTTTGCAAACACGTAGGGTATGAGGCGGCTCGTTAGCCGCCAACTTTCGGAGGGGAACTTGTCAAGAACGCATCTGTTAGCGGCATTGATTGGAATCGGACTCGCCGTCCGCCCGGGAACTGGTTTCGCACAGGAACCGCCGGTTGAACAGCCAAACATCCAGCAGGAAGAGGCCGCCATGGCCGTTTCCCACGCTGAGTGCAGCTTCTTCGGGCCAGAGCGCGACAGTTTTCTGGCGCAATTGAACCACAGGGGTGAATCGCATGCGGGCCGCATTACCCGCCAATTCATGGCGTCGGCCAACTCGGCCCTGATGGTCAAGAACCGGGTGGTGCCTTTCGCCACGACGGCCACCAATAGCGCCAACCTGATCGACAAGTACATTTGGCAGGATCTCCAAGCCAACAACATTACTCCGGCTGGCAAGACCACGGACCAAGAATTCATCCGGCGCGTCACTCTGGATCTGACCGGCCGCATCCCGACTCCCGACCGCGTCACGGCGTTCCTCGGCAACACAGACCCGGACAAACGCAATCAGCTGGTGTACGAACTGCTTGCCAAGCCGGAATGGGTCGACAAGTGGACCATGTTCTTCGGCGACCTCTACAAGAACACGGCGTCGTCGGTACAGGTTCAAATCAAGCCCGAGGGCAGGAACGCATTCTACAAATTCCTCCACGATTCGCTAGCCAAGGGCAAGCCTTACAACAAGATGGCGACCGAGATCATCGCCGCCCAGGGTGACAATAGTTTCGACCAGTCCAACGGCCAGATGAACTACTATCCGCTGGGAATCGTCACGGGCGGTCCCAGCCAGGACATCTTTGACAACCAAGCCGCAAATATTGCCTCTCAGTTCCTCGGGATGGCGCATATGAATTGCATCCTGTGCCACAGCGGCAGGGGACACCTCGACACCTTGAGCCTGTGGGGCAGCAAGCAGACACGCTCCCAGGCATGGGGATTCGCTGCGTTCCTTTCCCATACGTGGACGCGTTCGATTGCTACTCCGGCGGATCCGAACAATCCCAAGGCCAACTACAACTACTATTCGCTGCAGAAGTACACCACGGACTACGCGCTCAACACCACCACGGGGAACCGGCCTGCGCGCCAGCCTCTGGGAGCGCTGAAACTGGTGACACCGACATACCTCGATGGCAAGAGCGTGCCCGCCAGCGGCGAGGACTACCGGGCGGCACTGGCCAAGTTCGTCACCTCCGACTTCCAGTTCG
>CAIYDY010000439.1 GCA_903925015.1 uncultured Acidobacteriia bacterium | reverse complement strand
GGCTCCCAGGAAGACGGTCACCGGACCGCAAAGCTGGAATTCCCCGAGTACGTCTGTCAGGAGTGTGGAATCGATGCCGCTAAGGGTGATCGAGATACCAGTGGCGCGGACCTCGGCCTTCTCCTCGACAGTTGAGACATTCAACAACGAGCCGACGCCCTGCCACGTCTGCCCGTTCCACGCGATGTTGCCCAGCCCGGACCACAGATAGACCGTGCCGGAGGCCATTGTGGCTTGGACGAAGATGACGGGCAGAAGCTGGCTCGCTTCAATCGCGCCGAGCATCCCGGAGGTCATCGGGCGGCTCATTTACAGGGCCTCTCGGATATCGAACTGCAGACCGTAGGTCCGGTTACCCAGCATGGAAAACTTCCGGGGGTTGCCTTTGAGTCGGAAGAGACCTTTGGAGTTGGTGGTGATGATCGCATCGCCATCGTTTGGCGACTCACGAAGCTGCGGCCAAATGCTGAGCGTGGCGTGTCCGCTCCCGTCCGCGTTTGCAACTGCGAGATTCCGGTAAAGGCGGTATCCGATCTGGAGCCAGTCGCCCGGGAGTAGGACTCCATTGGCAAAGGCCGTCCAGCCTTTGGTGGCCAGGGAATATCCGTTCTGGGAACCTCCGTTGACGAGAGGCGCCCCGGAGACGCTGCCCCGTGGCGTTCTCCCAAGCGGGTCGCCCATCTGGAAGACATTCAGGCTGCCACGGGTGCTCATGAGAAAGGCGATCCATGCGGGTGCCTGCGCGCGGCTGAGCGGCGGCATCGACACGGACCATTCGATGTACGACGCCTGCCAGTCCTGGAACTGCTGCTGACCGGTGAACGGATTGTCCACGCTCGCTACCAGATCCTGCAGCGTGAACTCGATGGATGCGGGGGCTGGCGGGTCGCCGGGCAGAGTGACGATTGTCCAGCCGTTGAAGGTAGTCATTATTTTTCAAAACACACCGGTGAAAACTGGGAGCACTGCGACCCCGTAGCGAAAGCCAGTGGGGAACGGAAGTGAAGCGCGAAACCAATCCGAAGGTGTTCCTTACCGAGCGTTTGCGCTCACTTGCTTTCTTAGTTAAGCGCGAAGCGCCACGGTTCCAGCGCCGCAGACGACGGCAGCACTTCCGACGTGATGTCGAGCAGACTGCCGACACACAGGTTTCTGGGCCCGATGGAACCCGGTTCCACCACAATTCGGAACTCATTCTGATATGCAAACTGGGAACGCTTTCGGAAGCGCCCAACATCACCGGAGTCCTCATCAGCGTCATAGTACTCGACCATTCTGGATTCGACAGACCTTATCCCGTCTCTCTTCTCGTTAGCTGCGCTAACCACGCGTCTGATGAATTCAGTAACGTTGGTGACAATTACAAATGCGTCTCCGAACCTGACAACTTCACTGCTTACCAGTTTCACCATTTCCCCATCAGTCGGCACCGGCAGAGCAACCATGCAATACACATCGCACGATTTTGTTTTGTCTAAGGAAATTCGCACCGGACCGGCTAAGTCCGATGCCTGTGCGGTGATCTGGCCGAGGCCCAAATGCCCCGTATCGAAGATGAGTTTCCCGACATGCTTGGGCTGGATGAGGTTGGTGGTGCCCTCGAATCGATCTCCCCTTCCGGTTTCCGATTCTTCCAGGCTCGCAAATTCCGCCAGAGGCCTCATATACAGCAGGCCGTCATTACGAAATTCCTGAAGGTCCTGTTTCCGCCCGAACTTCAGGAAGGCCAGAATCGGCCCTTGTAAGGTTCGAGGCATATTCATGTG
>CAIYDY010000438.1 GCA_903925015.1 uncultured Acidobacteriia bacterium | reverse complement strand
GTTCTGACCGGTCCCATCGAACATGGCAACCTGTTGGTGGAGTGCATCCCGATCGGCGGTTTCCGCATGCTCGACCAGGGTGAGGTGGACGACAAAATCATCGCGGTCCTGCGCTCCGATGCCACCTATGGCCTTTGGAAGGATATCGCGGAGGCTCCGGACTTCGTGCTGGACCGGATGCGCCATTACTTCCTGACTTACAAGCTCCCCCCGGGTGCGCTTACCAGCAACTGCGAGATTACCCACACATACGGTGCCCTCGAAGCCCATGAGGTGATCCGTCGCAGCTTCGCCGACTACCAAGCCCGCTTCGGGAACTTGGAGGACATGCTGACCTCCGCCTTGGCGCTAATGCGCTGAGGTCATGGGCAATCGCCAATCAATCTGACGCGGTGCGGGTGGAGGAACTGATGCGCCGGACCCGCATCGTTGGTATTTGTCTTCCACCAGACAGAATTGATCCACCGTCCAGATGATAGCCTGTTGGCGGAACTTTGCCCGATAGACCGAAAGGGTTTTCCAATCGGGACTCAGTTGTACGTCGCCATCCATTTCTTCCGTCTCTTTGACCAAGCTTTCGCTGATCGCCTCGGTAATCCCTTTGATGGAATCGAGAACATACATGAAAACGGTCGCAACAGTGCATGAGCCGCACGGCCCGGACCCGAGCTTGGATAGCGTATGAAGGCTTGGTCCCGCCTTTAGCAAATGCCTTCCCCCACCGAGGGCTTGCAAGCTGGTCGGCGTGTCAGCGGAAATTAGGCTGTCCGATGAGAATATCTTGTCTCCAGCTGAATAGCGGAGTTTTGGTCCACAGATTAGTTCTGTATTTGTAACGGATTTTTCAAAGTACGACGTCCACATCGGAACTGGTGACAGGCCTTCGGGTTCATATCGGTAGCCAACCATTTCATTTTCGAGACTGAATGAGGCAAACACAGTTGAAGTGACACTCGGCAGGTACCAATGTTGCTGAGTATTGGATGAAAGTTCGTAGCCGCACGAGGTCAAACGGGAGATATGCGGCTGTGACAGGTGCAGCTCAGTCAAGGCCGGGAGTTCGCCCGGTACCTTTCGCGGAGACGTAGTGGCCGTTATTGTTTTGCCGTGTAGGATATCCATGGCTACATAAATCCGATCCAGCGAAAGCCGATCTGTAGGCGGAAGGGCGTCCCAAGGGATCAGAGTCTCGAAATACGAGAAATCGACACCTTCCGCTGCCGATAAGATTGGAGTGCTTCGGGGGCGCAGTCGCCGAAGAGCTTCCCTTTCGTGGTTCGTGGCGTACCGGCTTGTCTGGGCGAGTGCGTCTGTCGCAAGTTGCTCCGTGGATACACCCGGGGCCATCCTCCACTGCCTCCAGAACAGATGGTGGAGCGGCTTTCGGTAGTCCAGCTGGCGGGCTCTCCATTCGGCACAGTCCGCGGCTTTGATACGTGCGCCTTCATAGGCTTCACATGTCTGGAATCCGAATTGATTGCCCCATGCGATTCCAGGTAGGTCAACATTGAGGGAGGTACGCAGCCAGATATCCACGTGGTCCCGAGACTCCATTTCGAGGGCCGAGCGGGCCCACGCCGGGGTGCCTCCCGAAAATCGCGCGAAGATCAAAATGCCTTCCGATGTCTCTCGGACGTAAACGGTACCTGTTCGCCCGCTGGCAGTAGGCGACAGGGCAAGCCCGCCCGCACCGGCCCATCCATTCGCGAAAGGTATGAGACCTCCCGTTTGATAACGGCCTTCGAATGGTATTGATTGAGCTGCCAATCCGTTGGACAGTGCAGCCCAAAGGATTAGGTTTACCAGAATCGGCACGATGCGTGGCAGCGGCATTCTGTATGATGATAGCCGGTTGGCGCTTGGATGCGCACGTCGAAGACTCGCGGTCCTTGCTGGAAGGACGAGATGCAGCGGTCTAACGCGCCGCAGCCGTTCCGTTATCTCTTCGTCTTGTAAGGCACCGGCGGTTTCGACGGCGCATCCCGCCGTGGCGTCACTGCCGGTGCCCCCGCTGGCCGGTTGCTGCCCTTTTCCTTGCCAGCCGGAACATCATCCCAATTCGCAACCGTCAGTTCCCGCTTCCCGGCACCGTGCAATGGGCATACGCCCACCGGATCGGTCCCGGATATAAAGACTTCCGACACTTTTTGTGGACAGCTAGGTGAAGCGGGCATCCCCGACTCCGGGTCGATCTCCACCGTCACCACCCCGTCTGCCATCGGAAATTCCTTCGCATCCGCATACTTGCGGATTAGCAAGGCACGCTTCATGAACTCGGTCCAGATTGGAAGTGCCGAATGGGCACCCTCCAGATTCAGCTCCCGGTTGTCGTCGAATCCAACCCAGACAATGCAGAGCAGTTCCGATGTGAAGCCTGCAAACCAACCATCGTGCGACGTGCCTGTCTTGCCCCCGGCCGGTACCGTAAACCCGCGGCTGCGCACCCCACCCGCCGTACCTGTACGCATCACCTCTTCCAGCATGCTCACCATCAAGTAGGTCACCTTCGGGTCAAGGACCGGTTTCAGCAACGGCTTCTTGTCCAGAATTACCTTGCCGTCCGACTCCTTCACGAGCGAGACCAGTGACGGCTCCGCATGCACCCCCTTGTTGGCGAAAATCGTATAGGCTCCGGCCATTTCCAGCGGCGTCGCCACGTACGATCCGATTGCCATCGCCGGGGTCGCCTTCACGTCCTCGCTGATTCCGGCCTTGTGCGCCAGCGCGACCACGGCCTTGTAACCGACCTTCTCCGCCACCTTGATCGTGGCCACGTTCATCGACCTGGCCAAAGCCCGACGCAGCGTCACAGGCCCATAGAACTCATGCTCGAAGTTGTTCGGTGTATATTCGTCCTGGCCGAACAGGAAGGTCGTCGGCTCGTCCACCACAATCGAGGCAGGCGTCATCGTTGTCGTCCCGCCTGCCACCGCCGTATTGAGCGCGGCGGCGTACACGAAAGGCTTGAAGATCGATCCCGGTTGCCTCTCTGAGAGGATCCTGTTGAGCTGGCTGACCCCGTAGTTCCGCCCCCCGATCAAGGCCTTGACCTCTCCCGTGTGCGGATCCAGCGCGATCAGCGCGCACTGCGGCTCCACAAACGGCACGTTCTTGAACCGCTTTTGCTTGCGGACCAAGTCGTCCACCTGCTTCATCCCAACCCCTACCGCTTCATTGGCGGCCCGCTGAAGTCCCATGTCCAAGGTCGTATAAATCTTGTCCGATTGTGCCTGGAAGTCCCGGCCCGGCAGGGCTTTTTCCAAGTCCATGTTCAGCAGGTCCACAAAGTACGGGGCGTCGCTTGAATCCGCCGGCCCGCTCACCAGCTTCAACGGTGTACCTATCGCCAGTGCGTACCCCCGGTCGTCCACATACCCGTTCGTCCGCATCAGGTTGATAATCGAATTCCGCCTGTCCTCCACCCGCTTGGGGTGGCGGTAGGGATTGTAAAAGCTGGACCCGCGCGCAATTCCCGCCAGTGCCGCCGCCTCCGGCAATGTCAGCAGCTTGATGTCCTTGCCGAAATACACCTGCGCCGCCTCGCCGAACCCGCGGATCGTGAAGCTGCCCTTGTAGCCAAGGTCGATCTGGTTGCAGTACAGCTCGAAGATCTGCTCCTTCGTCAGCTTCTGCTCCAGCTGGATGGTGATCATGATCTCGGCCAACTTGCGCTGCCATTTCCGATCAAAGGTCAGGAACATGTTGCGCGCCAGTTGCATCGTCAGCGTTGACGCCCCCTGCTCGTTCCTCCCCCGCCGAATATCAACCCACGCCGACCGCACGATGCCGATCGGATCGAACCCAGAGTGCTGGAAGAACCGCTTGTCCTCCGCCGAAAGCACTGCGTTTCGCAACACCAGCGGGACATCCTCGAACTTCACCACCCGCTGCGTCTCCCGCTTCCGGTCGAACAGGTTCGTGATCAGCTGGGGCTCCAGTTCGTACAGGTTGCGGGGGGAATTGTCGGACAGCGAATAGATCTTGGAGATCCTGCCCTTATCGAAACGTACCGCAGCCGATTCCTGGTCGAAGTAGGACTCCGCCCCCGGGAAAATGTCAATCGAGTCACCCTGCAGTGTGTAGTACCCAATTGGATTGCTACGGCTCTCGTTGTACCCGGCCCGCCGCAGCGTGGCCACGATTTCGCTGGACGACGTCGCATCCCCCACGGCAATCGAAGTTGGAGCCGCGTAAATCTTCGATGAAGTCGTATACGGGCCGCCCCGCAGCCGCTCATCGATCAGCTTTGCGTACTTCAGGTACGAATACGCGAACACCCCGCAGAACGCCAGAACGGCCAACAGGAACAAGCCCACGAACGCCTTTCCAACTGGATGGAAAAGGAACCGCACCAGCAGTGCATTTTGGGGGACACGAACGGTCCGATCGGATTTCCGGGGCCTGTCGTCACCTTGTGACTCCCGTGCGTCGCGGCGTGGCTGCATTCAGTTATCAGGATACCGTTTTGCCATCGTATAAATTAGCAGTTGTCATGAAGATGCACCTGCTCCGCGTTTCGCTCGGCCTCACCCTGGCCGCCTCCGCCTGGGCACAGAACCCAACTATCGCTGGAAAGTTCACCATCGAACACCCCACCCTGCTCAACCTTGGCTTCGAATGGTCCATTTCCGGAGATGCCAACCGCAATGCGACCGTCGGGGTCCAGTTCCGCGCCGTCGGCGAAACCGCCTGGCGCAACGCCCTTCCCCTTGTGCGGATCGGCGGCGAGCACATCTTCCGCCAGCGCGAACACTTCGACTACACCGTACCCCAAGGCTTTGCCGGTAGCATCCTCAACCTCCAGCCCGGCACCGAGTACGAATGCCGATTCCAAATGTCCGATCCCGACGGCGTCTCCGGCCAAGCCACACAGACGGTCCGAGTCAAGACCCGCACCGAGCCCCAACCCTATTCCGGCGGCCGCAAGCTCCATGTCTACCCCCCCGACTACAAAGGTGAAAAGATCGAACCGAGCTTCGGCAGCCTCATGGAGGCCTATTACGGTGCGGGCCTTGGCGACTGGAATGTGGTCTGGGAGCGCCGTGCCCAACCCGGCGACACCATCCTTCTCCATGCCGGACTCTACAAGCCGGAGCGCCGCAATTACGTCGATCCGATGGCCACGCCGTTCGACGGCTCCATGCTCCTCACCCTCAAGGGGACGAAAGAGAAGCCCATCACCATCAAGTCCGCCGGAGACGGCGAGGTTATCTTCGATGGCGACGGCAATTTCCGCCTCTTCGATGTCATGGCATCGCAGTACCACATCTTCGAGGGCATCACCATCCGCAACACCGACGTCGCCTTCTTCGCGGGGCAGAAGGAAGTGGCTGGCGCCGTCGGCCTCACCGTTAAAAACTGCCGCATGGAAAACATCGGCTTCGGCGTCTGGACCGAATATGCCGGGTCGAGCGATTTCTACATTGCCGACAACCTCTTCCTCGGCCGCGACGACCGCTTCCGGCTCATCGGCTGGACCGGTCCGCTCTGGGCCAGTGCGGGAGCCTACGGTTCCCACCAGCTCACCAGTTACTACGCCATCAAGGTCTACGGCCCGGGCCACGTGATCGCGCACAACGCCATCGCCTATTTCCACGACGCGCTTGGCATCTCCACCTACGGGACCCCCGAGGCTGATCCCGAGCGTCAAGCCTCATCCATCGATATTTACGCCAACGAAACCCACATGTCCAATGACGATATCCTGGAAACCGATGGCGGCGTCCACAACGTCCGTGTCTTCGGCAACCGGGGCATCAACGCGGCCCAAGGCGGCTACAGCGCCCAACCCGTGTTCGGCGGACCCATCTACTTCTACCGGAATATCCTTTACAACGTCCCCACCGGGGTTGCGTTCAAATTCTCGGCCAAGCCCGCGGGCCTATTCGTTTACCACAACACCATCATTGGCGAACAGACCGTGAAGGAGCCTTACGCCAATGCCCATTTCCGCAACAACTTGTTTCTCGGCCGCGACACCCCCGACCGCGGCATCATGGCGTGGGCCAACGCCACCCAGGCCTTCAGTACGGATTACAACGGTTTCCGCCCCAATAAAGACGTGAAGGCACAATACCAATGGCTCGCCCCGGCCCCCGGCCAAACCGCCTACGAAGGGAATGGCCGCGATTGGAAGAACTTCGCCACGCTGGCGGAAATGACGGCTGCCACCGGCCAGGAGGCGCACGGCATCGAGGTCGATTTCCACATCTTCGAGAACCTCGCCCCTCCCAATCCCGCCAACCGCCACGCTGTCTACCACTCCACGGACCTGAATTTCCGGCTGAAACCCGGAAGCAAGGCCGTCGATGCCGGGGTTCTGCTGCCGACCATTAACGACAATTTCGTCGGTCGCGGTCCAGATCTGGGAGCGCTGGAAGTAGGGGCTCCGCCGCTCACGTACGGACCACGTTGGCTAACTTGGGCACCTTTCTACCGATAGGTGGGCTGTTCGTTTGGGCAAGGGTGGACGCGTGCCCATCAACGGGGTTGGAGCGCTCTTCTGGGCACTGCCGCGCGTACGGTATGTAGGTGGTGGTTCCCAAACGGATTCCCGCGATCTTTTACAGGTCTGAAGCCGGGAACGAGCCTGTGCGCGATTGGAACGCTTTGTTCGGCACCGTCCCCGCTTGGGCAGACAAGCGCCTGGCCACAATCGCGGTCCGAAATCGAAGACCTCGGCCTCCGTACCTTCGACGTCAAAACCCTCGAAGAACTGTTCCAGGAGCCCGTTCCTAACGCTCGCCCCACTTCAACTTCTGCCGCAATACCTCGAAAAATGTCTTGTGCGGCGGTCGGATCAGCAACACGTCGAAATCCGCCACCACGCATTCCACCGAATCCCCAGCCTCCAGCGGACTCCCAACCTGCCCGTCCACAGTCAGGTACGATTCGTCATGCAGCGCCCGGTTCACCACCCGGACTCCCAACTCCGCCGGAATGATCAGCGGGCGATTGGTCAACGTGTGCGGGCAGATCGGCGTCAGGCAGAACGCGTTCACTGTAGGATAGATGATCGGCCCCCCTGCGGCGAGCGAATAGGCGGTCGAACCCGTGGGCGTCGAAATGATCAGCCCGTCGGCCTTGTACTTCGACACAAACCCGTCGTTGATCCACGCCTCCAAGTCCACGATCCTCGCGATAGTTGATTTCGCGATCACGACATCATTCAAGGCCTGGTATTCCGCCTGCACCCTGCCACTGCGCACCAGCGACACCCGGATCATCTTGCGCCGCGAGATCCGCCGCTCTCCTCGCAACGCCCTGTCCAGCTCGACGAAAAAGTCGTCCACCGTGATCGTTGTCAGAAAACCCAGACCACCCAGATTCACAGCCAACAGGGGAATCGCCCGCCGCCCAACCGCGCGCGCCGCCGAAAGCAGCGTGCCGTCGCCGCCCAGAATGACTGCCAAGTCGCAGCCCTCCGGAACGGCATCGCGGTCCAAGCCATCCACTCCCGCGTAACGGGCAGCCTCCACATCCAGACGGTACGCGACACCCCGTTCCGAAAGCCACTGCAGCAGCTCCGGCACCAGACGATCCGCCAGCGGAGCATTCGGTTTGGCGAAGATTCCCACTGTCCTGACACTCCCCTGTACCCCGCCGCCGTGTTCGCTATTTTCGAAATGCATACAGCAGGAACTCCTTGTTTCCCTCGGCCCCCGTGATCGGGCTCTCCATCATACCGGTCTCAAACCCCAAAGCTTCCACACACTCCCGAACCTTGGCGCAGGACTCGGCATGCAGCTCAGTTTCCCTCACAATCCCGCCTTTGCCCACATGGTCCCGACCCACTTCGAACTGGGGTTTCACAAGAACCACCATCCTGCCATTCGACTTCAATACACCGGCCATCGCCGGCACGATCATTGTGGCGGAGATGAAACTGACGTCGCAAACGGCTAGATCCACGTACTCGCCCAAGTCGTCCGGCTCCAGGTGCCGCGCATTCACGCCCTCGCGCACCACCACCCGCCGATCACTCCGCAACCGCCAATCCAGTTGATTCGTACCCACATCGATGGCATGGACCCGAACGGCACCCAACTGCAACAGGCAATCCGTGAAACCGCCCGTGGACGACCCGAAATCCGCACAAACGAAACCCCTGACGTCGATTCCGAATCCCTCCAACGCGCCTTCCAGCTTGAATCCGCCGCGACCGACGTACTTGAGCTTCGTTGCCACCTCGACCCGCGAGTCTTCCCCCGTCGCCTGGCCCGGTTTGACCGCCTTCTGGCCATCGACAAACACCTCGCCCGCCATGATCAGCGCCTGCGCCTTGGTTCTCGATTCCACCAACCCATGCGACACCATCCAAAGATCGAGCCGCTCCCTAACCGCCATTGGTTACGCCCGCTCTCACGATTTCCGGTACACAATCAAATCGGCAATTTCATGCAGCCGCTGGGCGGAACCGCCGAAAATCCCCAAGGCCTCGTGCGCCATCCGGCACTGGTCGGCCGCCATCGCGCGCGAACGCTCCAGACCGTACACCGCCGGAAAGGTGATCTTGCCTTGCGCCTCGTCCTTGCCTGCGGTTTTTCCCAGCGCTTCCGACGATTCCTCCACATCCAGGATGTCGTCGACAATCTGGAATGCCATCCCGACATGGTCGCCGTACCGTGACATCTGGTCCAGCTGCTCCTGCGTGGCCCCGCCGCAAATTGCACCCATCCTGACGCTGGCACGCAGCAGCGCACCGGTCTTGGCGGAATGGATTTGGTGCAGCAGTTCCGGCGTCGGTGTCTTGCGCTCGGACTCGATGTCAATGACTTGGCCGCCGATCATCCCGTCGGATGTGCCCGACGCAAAGGCGAGTTCCTCCACCAGTTGCAGCTTTCCCGCCGCGTCCAAGCCCTGGATCGTGGTCAGAATTTGGATGGCGCGGGTGAACAGCGCGTCGCCAGCCAAGATCGCCATCGCCTCGCCGAAAACTTTGTGGCTGGTCAGCTTTCCCCGACGGTAGTCGTCGTTGTCCAGAGCCGGCAAATCGTCGTGGATCAGCGAATAGGTGTGGATCATCTCGAGCGAACACGCAGCCACCATAGCGGGCGGGACCGGCAGTCCGCCAGGCTGTTCCTCGCCCCGTCCGGAAACCGCCCGCCCTGAAACGGCCAATGCGGCTTGCAGGCACAGGATGGGCCTGATCCGCTTTCCACCGGCAAACAGGCTGTACCGCATGGCCTTGTGGATTGTGGCGGGCGATGATTCCTCCGTCGGCGTCAGCACATCCAAGGCGGCATCCACCTGTCCCTGCTGCCGCAACATCAATTCCTTCAGCGACTCGGTCTGCATCTGCTACTTCTCAGGACGGAACGGCTCCGCCTGGTACGTTCCTTCCCGCCGGATCAACGCCTCGACGCGCGTCTCGGCATCCTCCAACTGTTTTCGGCAGGCCTCGCTCAGTTCCACCCCCCGTGAAAACAGGTCCAAGGACCGCTCCAAGGGCAAATCGCCCGACTCCAATTCCCGAACCACCTTTTCCAACTGGTCGAGCGCGCTTTCAAATGTTGCAACCGTCGCGACCGTCTGTGTCCCGTCTGGCATTGACTTCCATTCTATCGGGCTGACGTTCCCGCTACCCGTTTTTTGCGGTGACAACTATTTTCAACCAATCGTCGTAGTCTTTTCAATCACTTGCGAAAATCATGGTTCGTCTTCGCCGCCCGCGTCCGCTAACATCGCCAGCGGGTGGGACAACCATGACACGAAACGAAATCCTCGAACTGGAAGCCGTGATTCACCACGAAATCCGCCGCTGCACCAACCGCATCGCCGAATGCAATACCCACGACGCTGATTCGGACCCCAAGATCCGGGCGGCCAATGATCGCGACCGCGACCGGGCCTTCGTTTCCCTCCGGCGGGCGGTTTCCATGTTGAAGCTCATTCCGACTGCCACGCCGGATACAACGGACGCGCCCGCGCAGACCGGGATCCACCTGGTACCCAAGTCCGAACCCAGTCCCGCTCCGAATTCTGGTCCGGCAATCGCCCGCAACGCCCCCTGCCCGTGCAATTCCGGGGACAAATACAAGCGTTGCTGCGGTCGTCACGCACCTCCGATGCCCCTCCGTCCCGCCAGTCGGCCCCCTTTGGCCGCCTGACAGAACAAAATTTCAACCATTCGTCCGGAAATCCAACCGCCGGAGACGGCTACAACGGACACTGGAATCGTGAAGTGTTTCTTCAAGTGGGTCTTTTCGATCTTCAGCTTCAGCGGCCAGACTCCCCAATGGCGGGACGTCCCCCTCTTGCTGGCCAAGTGCACGGTTTGGGGCCTGCTCACGGGGCCGATCATCGCCTTTGTTTTTATCCTTGCCGAGCACCCCGAAGCGGTCGTCGGCTACTTGCTGTCGCCCCGCGAGTTGCTGACATCCTCCGTTGTTGGTGTAGCCTGGGGCCTTTCGTTCTACATTTTTCTCGGCCTCGGCAATGCCTTCTTGAAGAATTGGATTGGCGGCTATCCCAGGGCCATCTCCTACACCATCTCGGTGATCTTCAACGTGGTCGGAACCTCCATGGCGGTTCTGGTGGCAGGCTCCACCAGCCTCTTCGTCACGAACCAGACCTTCAACATTCCCGCGGACTACTACTGGCGGCTCGCCGTCATCAATATCGCCCTCGCACTGGGTCTCGGCGTGATCATCAAGGCGTTCATCCATCTCCGCATCGAGGTTGAAAAGACCCAAAACCTGCTGCGGGAACAGGAACTCGCCACCTCGCGGGCCCAATCGCTGGCGCTCCAGTCCCAAATCAATCCCCACTTCTTCTTCAACACCCTGAACACAATTTCCGCCCTGATTGACGACGAACCCGCAGCCGCGCGCCGGAACATCGGCCGCCTGGCCGACCTTTTCCGCTACACCCTCGGCTGCTGCACCCACAGTTCCACCGTCGATCTCGACCAGGAACTTGATTTCGTCCGCGACTACCTGGCGATCGAGCAAGAGCGGTTCCGGCGCCGCCTGAACCTCGAATTGCCGGAGAGCCCCAATCCCGGCATCCAGGTGCCGGGCCTCATCCTCCAGCCCTTGGTGGAAAATGCCATCAAACACGGAATCGCGCCACGTATCGAGGGCGGGACGGTCGCGATCCGCGTCCAGCCCGCCGGAGACAGGGTCCGAATAACGGTCCGCAATACCTCGGACGGCGAACCTTTGCCGGACGAACGTTCGCTCTACAAGCCCGGCCACGCTCTGGACAATGTCCGGGCACGTCTACGCATGTTCACCGGCCAGCCCAATCCCCTCGTGGTTGCGACAGGCTTCGGCTACACCGAATTTGGCTTTGAAATTTCTTCCAGCGCGGCAGCGGGAAAGGTGTCAGCATGATCCGCACCCTGCTGGTGGACGACGAGGAACTCGCCCGTACCTCGATGCGCCGAGCTCTCGCCGATTTCACCGACATCGAAATTGTCGGCGAAGCCGCTGATGGTGTGGAAGCGCTGGAAAAGATTGCCGAGCTCAAGCCCGCCCTGGTCCTGCTCGATATCGAGATGCCCGGCTTGAATGGCTTTGAAATTGTGCAGCAGCTCCAGAGCGATCCTCCGGCCATCGTCTTCATCACCGCCTACGACGAATACGCGGTCCGGGCTTTTGAGGCCAATGCCATCGACTACCTCCTCAAGCCGGTCCGCCAGGAACGTCTCGAACGGGCACTGGACCGTGTTCGTCGGGGTACGCAGCGGAAAACAGCCGTTGCCGACATTTCCAAGGAGCGTTCCGGTCCGCTCCGGCGGCTGGCCGCCCGCCGCGGCAAGCGCATCGTCATCGTGCCCCTGCGGGATGTCATCCGCGTCGAAATTGAGGATAAACTGGTCTTCGCCTGCACCGCCACGGAGCGGCTTCTGGTCGAAAAGACCATCGGCGAATTGGAAACCATGCTCGCCCCTTCGGGTTTCCTGCGCATCAGCCGGGGCGAATTGGTCAATCTGGAGTCCGTGCGGGAATTGATCCCTTGGTTCTCCGGTACTTGGCGCGTAAAACTCGCCAACAACGAGGAGCGCGACGTCAGCCGGGACCGTGCCCGGCAGTTGAAAGAAGCGATGGGAATCGAGTAAGGAGAAACGAATGAATCCTGAATACAAAGGACTTGCACTGTTCGCGATCTGGCTGGTATGGGTCCTGCCATTCGCGTTGTTCATGCCGAAGCGCACCAGCGCCGTCGCCAAGAACGACCGGCGGGCCATGTGGGGTGTGGCTTTGAACGCGATGGGGTTCTTTCTGGTCTACCTCCACGGGCCAAAATTTTGGGCTACCCCCCTCGCATTCTGGCGCCTTGGATTGGGTGTTGCTTTTGCTTCCGTCGGCTGGTGCTTCTCTTGGACCTCAATCCGCCAACTTGGACCCCAATGGCGCATCCAAGCCGGTCTCAACGAGGACCACAAGCTGGTGACCTCGGGTGCCTACCGCATCGTCCGCCACCCCATCTACGCATCGATGCTGTGGATGCTGTTCGCCGGCATCGCCATAGTCGGAACTTTGCCCGGGTGGCCCATCGCCGTGGCATTGTTTGTTCTCGGCACCGAAATTCGGACGCACGTGGAGGACGGACTGCTCCGCGAACGATTCGGGGCTGAATTCGAGGAATGGAAGCGCCGCACCCCGGCGTATTTCCCGCCGATCCGATGAAGCCTGTGTGGCTAATCCAGAGTGAAAAGGTCTTCCACTGGCAGTTCAACCCGCAGGTCGGTGGTGCGGAGGATGCCGTCGACCACGGGGCGCAGCCCCGCACCAGTTGCCTGCCAAGCTCCCCGTGTTTCGGGATCCAACACCCAGATGTTTGGAACTCCCATAGCCATGTAGTCGTCGAACCGATCCATCATCGACTGCAGCCGGTCATCCGGTGACAGGACTTCGATGCAGATGTAGGGTGGACGCGTGAAAATCTGCTCGTCCGGTACCGGCAATTCCACGACGCAAACATCGGGAATTCGGTATCGGCCGGGCGAAACCCGAATCCGCTGTTCGGGAAACACTGCGACGCGGAGCGCTCGGCGGCGCCCGCGAAACCAAGCGAAGATCTCGCCCTGGAGTTGGCTGTGGTCTTTTGGGCCCACGTTGCGTTCTACAAGAACCCCGTCGAGATAGTCGCAGTCGGGGTGGTAGGTCGTCACCAGATACTCCTGCTGGCTAACGAGCGTGGCGGTGCCCATAATCGAAGCCTATCCGATCGCCCGGTTCAACATGTCCAACGCCATCTGCGCCGCAAACGCCCTTACCCTCGGACGGTCGCTCGATGGCCACACCCGGTGGTGGGTTTCGGTGCCCTTCGTGCCCGCAATCCCGATGTAGACGGCTCCGACCGGCGCCCCGATTCCGTTCGCACCGGGTTCATCCGCCGTCGGCCCCGCATTGCCCGTAATGGAAACGGCCCAAGTCGAGCCGGTTTTTTCCCGTGCTCCCAACGCCATCGCCGCCGCCGTCTCGGCGCTCACGGGTCCGAACTGCTCCAGCGTCTCCGCCGGGACACCCAGCAATTCCCGCTTCAGCCGGACCGCATAGGTGACGAAGCCGCCGACGAAATACGAGGAACTCCCCGCAACGGTCGTGATGCGCTCGGCCAAGCCGCCCCCGGTGGCGCTTTCCGCAACCGACAGTGTCTCGCCCCGCTCCCGCAATTTGCGCCCAACCACTTCCTCCAGCGTGGAGGAATCCCGCGCATAGATCTTGTCGCCGAGCGCAGCCTCAATCCGCCCGCCGACATCGGCCAGCAGCGCCAACGCCTCCGATTCGGTTTCGCAGCGAGCCCGCAAATGCACCTGCAGATCCCCGTTGTGTGCCAAAACTGTCGTCGCCGGGTTCTCGTAGACCTTGTAAATCGGCGAAATGGTCTGGTCGAGGTCGGACTCGGACATGCCCGAAATCCGGTACACCTGGGTGCGGATCACCATCGGCGGCACCATCGCCCGGAGTCGAGGAAGGCACTCACGGGTGAACATCGACTTCAGCTCGTACGGCGGTCCAGGCAACAGCACCACCACCCCGTCCCCGGCAGAAATCCATTGCCCCGGGGCCGTTCCCCGGTCGTTCGAGAGCACTTCGGCACCATCGATCACCATCGCCTGGCGTCTGTTGATCTCCGGCATCACCCGCTTCATGCGTCGGAAACGCTCTTCAATGGCGTCGGAAATATCGGCGTGGAAAATCTGCTTCCGCCACAAGGCCGATGCCACGGCATCCCGGGTCACGTCGTCCTCGGTGGGCCCGAGCCCGCCCGAGATCAGTACAAAGCGCGAGTGCTCCAGCGCCCGGCGAACCGTTCGCGTCAGGCGGCCCCGGTCGTCGCCAACCACATGTTTTTCCACCACCTCGATGCCGAGGTTGTTCAACTCGCCCGTCAGAAACAACGAATTGGTATCGACGCGCTCCGGCGTCAACATCTCAGACCCGACCGCAATGATTTCGGCGTTCATGCCCAACTCCTCAACGCGCTAGAAAGGTTTATAACCGCGAATCCGCACATCCACCCGATATACAGCATTGGTGGTCGTCACCAGCATCGACCGCGACGGCGAAAACGTCAAACCCACAATGCCCGGACCGGACAGGAAATGGGACACGGTCTTGTCGGGTTGGATTTTCACCACACCCTTGCGCCCCATGTAGGACGCGGCGCAGTACAGGTTACCGTGGCTGTCAAAAGCGATTCCCTGCGGCCGTCCGAGTCCCCGGTAGTAGGTTTCCACGTCCCCGTTGCCCGAAATCCGGTAGATGCAATCGAAACTGGAGGTCGTCGGGCCGGAAACATAAAGATGCTGGTCCGGTCCCCAAGCCAAGTGGTAAGCGGAAACGGATGGCTCCAAGGTCGCATACACGAAAATCTGCTTGTTCGGGGCGATCTTGAAGATGGTGCCCGAACGGTCGCCCACGTAGAGGTTGCCATCCTCGTCGAAGCAGATGCCGGTCGCCACGCCCATGCCCTCGGCAAATACCGACATGTTGCCGTTCATCGTGCACTGGTAGACCTGGCCGTCGAAGCGGCTGGAAACGTACACCAGTCCATCGGGGCCGACGGCGATGCCGGTCGCATTCATCATGTCGCTGATGAAAGGGCGGACATTGAAATTCAGGTCGATTCGCTGTACTGCGACGGGCACCTTTTGGCCGCGGGAGCCGGAGAAAGTCGTATAGATATTGCCCAGTGAATCCACCGCCGGGCTGGTGACGGGGTGCAGGTTTTCGGCTACCGGAATGCCGATGTCGCAGATCCAGACGGCGGAGGTGTCACCACCCCGGCCTACTACGAGGTCGCCGGCTGATGCGTTTTCAGGAACTTTGACGATTACGAGGGAGTCGGATCCGATGACGATGGGGGCAAATACGGCGCCGATCGTGACTTGGGGCTGCAATGCCGCCATGCCGTCGGCCAAGCCCTCGCCCCGGATCAGGATTTCGCCGCCGGGAATCGCGGCCTCCGGTTGGACTTGGTGGATCTGTGGTTTTCTGGGAAACATTATGGATTTTCGAGGGGACTGCCGTCTAATAGAGATACCATCCGGCGGCGAACAACACAAGCGACGCATAGACGCCCGCAGCGGCGTCATCCAGCACGATGCCGGCTCCTCCGGGAATGCGCTCCAGGTTCCGCACCGGTGGCGGCTTCAAAATATCAAAGAAGCGGAATAGGGCGAACGCAATCAACATCGACCGCCAGCTCATGCGGGGAGCGCCGGCCAAGGTGATCCACTGGCCGACGACTTCGTCCACCACCACGATCTGCGGATCCTTGCGGCCCGATTCGCGTGCGACGATTCCGGCGGACCAAATTGCCGGGACCAAGGCCACAATTCCCAGCAGCAGGAATCCCCAGCGGTCCAAGCCTGCTTGCGCCAAGGGCCAAGCCACCAGAATTGCGGCGAGCGACCCAGCCGTTCCGGGTGCCTTGGGTGAAAAACCGGAGCCGAAGAATGTGCCAATGGTCCAGGCGAGTTTGTTCCGCGCCGGAGGCATTAAGCCTCGTCCGCGTGGTCGAGCGGTTCCGTCGAGAGGATGTAGTTCCCCGAAGCCCAATTGCCGAGGTCCAGCAGCCGGCAGCGCTCGGAGCAGAAGGGGGATTCGGGGTCGCTCAATTGGACGGCCTTGTGGCAAATGGGGCACTTCATGGTGTTTGTTACCTAAGTGGAATGGCGGCGGACGGCGCGCCGGCGATGTTGATCAGTGCGGACGGCACCGCCGTCGGGATAAATCCGCCGGATTCGGAGCCGTCTGCTTCCAGCAGCGTAC
>CAIYDY010000437.1 GCA_903925015.1 uncultured Acidobacteriia bacterium | reverse complement strand
GGAAATATGGACGACGATTGACAGCTGCAATTCGCACTGGGTTACTTTTCTCCAAGGGCCCGAGAACAATAGAAATCCAAAGTCCCGATGTCGAATCGTTGATCCGCGAACGGATGAACAGCGGTGCCTTCCGTGACGCGGAGGATGTCGTGCGGCAGGCTCTTTGGCAGTCGAAGGGCATTCCGAATCCAGCATCTGTGCCCCAGCAAACTGGCGCACCGAATCCTGCCGGTCACACCTCGCATCGCCGAGGGGTGGGGCGTCTTGACCGGGGAGTGTCGGCTGCGGGGAAAGCAGCTCATGGTCGCGGACGGGCTGATTGCGGCAACGGCTCTCCACCACGACTTGGTTATCGTGACGCGCAATGTCAATGACTTTGCGGATTTGGGTGTTCGGGTCTTGAATCCCTGGAAGAAATGAGTGTCCCATCGGACAGCCTTGATTCCTGGAACAAGCCGATCCAACTCGACGAACCAGCCATGAGAGTTGGTGAGGGGGAAGCCGGTCGTGGGTCTGTGGGGGTAGACTGAGCTGAAGGCTTGACACGATTGAGCAGCGGTCGTGTCAAGCCAAGTCCCCCGCATGGTGGTAACGTATACAGATGAACTTCACCCCCTACCTCCGATTCGCGCTCCATCTATCCCTCCTGGCAGCCTTTTTCGCGCTCCCCGCCACCGCCACCGTCGTGTCCTACACCAACGCCGCCGCGTTCGAGGCCGCCGCCGGTCCCCAGAATTCCTTCGGCTTCGACTCCGCATACAACGCCACGCCTCCGGCAACGGCGGACTACACAACCGCCGACGGTCTAACCGTGAACGAAGTCAAATTCGTGGGCACCCTGGAGAACGCTTCGGACTACTACTACCTCTTTGTCAGCCTACCCGGAGCCGACGGCCACAACGTCCTTTTTGGAAGCTTCACATCCTTCACCGCTGGAGCTGTAAATCCCTACGAATATGTCGGCGACACCACCCTCACGTTCCCGTTTCCAGTCGATTCCGTAAGCTTCCTCGGTGTCCTGGACTACGGCGACGCGGGCTCGGCGACCTTCAAGATCGCCTTTTCCAATGGCGACACCTTCGATGGCAACCGCCCCTGGACCTTCGGCGACGCCTACCAGTTCTACGGTTTCACCACTTCCACGCCGTTTACGTCCCTCACGATTACACCCGGCGCCCCACCCGCCAACTTCACGGACCCCATCTTTGCGGATGTGTCAACTCTCTACTACCTCCCCGCTATAGAGAGCATGAGCTACCAGTCCGCCGCGCCGGAACCGCAACTCTTCGCACCCTGCGCCATATTGCTGTTGGCTGCTTGGTCTGTTCGCCGGGCCAAATAAATTCGCCCGCACTGATCAAATCCACCAGTTTCCTGCGCCTCCAAGGTCAGGGGGGCAAACCATCCCCTCCACACTACGGAGGAAGTTTGTCACACCCACTTTCACGCACGATCCTGGCCGCCCTGCTCGCCCAGTCCGCTTTCGCGGGCCTCATTACCGACTTGGGCGCAATCAACTTCGGCAACACTTGGAGCGCGCTCAACAACAGCAACATCGTCGTCGGATCCATCTATTCCGGCAATGAAGTCCATGCCGCCAAGTATCAGAACGGGACCATTACCGACCTCGGCAATCTCGGTGCCGGTTACGGACGTGCCTTTGGAATCAGCGGCAACGGCCAAATCACCGGCGAATCCGCGCTCGCGAACGGAGAGATCCACGCATTCCTCTACGCCAACGGCACAATGCAGGATCTCGGCACCCTCGGCGGCGACAGCTCCGGCAAAGCGGTTAATAACGATGGCTGGGTAGCTGGCAACTCCTACCGCTCCGGCATGGGTGATGCCCACGCGTTCCTCTACGATGGAACAGGCATGACCGACCTGAACCGGACAGGCTTCTCCAGCACCCTGGCCAACGGAATCAACAACAACGGCGAGGTTGTCGGCAATTCGGTATTGGACGGGGGCACGTACCACGGCTTTTTCTACAAGGGCGCTACGTTCACCTACCTGGGAGGTTTGCTGCCGAACTTCGTGGATGGGGTGAACGACAGCGGGCAACTTCTTTACCGGACCGCAATACCCTATTCCACCGCCGAGCGGACGTCCATTTACACCCCGGGTGGTCCCGGTCTAACCGACATCGGCACCCTCGGCGGGGACACGACCCAAGGACGGAAAATCAACGCAAGCGGACAAGTGGTTGGATTTTCCAGCCCGGCAGGCAATCCGGTCGATGGCAACGGATCTTCAATCTACCAGCCATTCCTCTACTCAAACGGCACCATGGTCAATATCAACGACCTGTTTCCCGCCAATTCCGGCTGGATTGTCACCGGCATTCAAGACATCAATGACGCCGGAGTCATCCTCGGCTCGGGCACACTGAACGGCGTCGACCACGCCTTCCTTCTCGACCCCAACGCCTCCGCCACCCCCGAGCCTGGAACACTCCTACTCGTGGGCGGAGCCATCCTGGCTTTCGGACTGCGCCGCCGCCGTTGATTGCACCGTGCCTCCGCTACTTGGCAACAGCCCTTGCCGGGTAGTACCCTTCCCGAGTCTGGACCGTCATCCCCGGTTGCCGCACGGTGACCTTGACGGTCCGGTACGCCGTCGCATTGGGTGGCGCGTCGGAATTGTACCCGATGTTGTACTGGCTCCGCAGCTCCTCCTGGATTCGATCATAGATGGCATCGATCGAAAGCTTCTTGGAAACCTCGAAGAAGGATCCGCCCGTTTCCCGAGAAATCTGCTCCAGCACCCGTTTCCCGTTGTTCGCCGGACGACCGGCCTGGTCGTCCGCGAATAAAACCGAGTACACTAGGCAGTCGGAACGCTGGGCCGACTCGATGGCATCGTTCAGGAAAGTCTTGCTCCCGTGGTCGTCGCCGTCAGTCAGCAGAATCAACGCTTTCCGACCGGTTTGCGGCCGCATGATCTCATCCGACGCCAAGTAAATCGCATCGTACATCGTCGTGCCTCCGTTCGAACCCTGCCTGGCCGGGCCTTGGCCACGGCCGCGCCCGCCACCACCGGGATACCCGCCGCCGCGGCGTCCCCGTCCCCCCATGCCGCCGGGAAATCCCACGCCCGGAAATCCACCGCCGTTTCCGCCGCCACTTCGCCCGCCGCCATTCCCCCGCCCCGCACCCTCCGGCATCGGAGGTGTCTGCAACTGGTCCAAAGCCTTCTGCAAGGCGACCCGTGAATCCGTCAGATCCTGCAGCAACTCGGCCTCGAAATCGAAATGGAGAACAAAGGTCTTGTCCTTGCCCGCCCGCAGCACCTTGTCCAGGAACCGGAAGCTGGCCGACTTTTCGTCGTTCAACACCCGCCGCTGGCTCAAACTCGTATCCACCAAGAGGCCAAGGGTGAGGGGTAAATCGGTTTCGTGGGAAAAATAGCGGATCTGCTGCGTCCGGCCATCCTCATTCACAATAAAATCATCCTGGCCGAGCGCAGTGACCACCTTACCCTTTTTGTCCCGCACATTCGCAAGGACTTGGACGACACGCACATCGGAGGAAAATGTGGCTCCGGGCTCCTGGGCGGACATCGCCACGGTCCCAAGCCACACGCCGCCTAGTGATCGAAGGAAATTCCGACGGTTGTCAGGTGTGAAACAAGTGAGGGCAGGCACAGTGAATCGATGCGTCCCGCACACGAAGGGTTACTTCTTGCGGCGGATGGCGTTCACCAGCGACATATTTTTCTCGGCATCCCGGTCCCGCCCCAACTGCTTCAGCAAACCCGCATGCGCTTCCAAAGTATTTGCCAGTTCCGAACTCATGATGCCGTAGGTCTTTTCCCGGATTCCCTCGGCGAGTTTGTAGGTGGAATCCGCCTGCGCGGTCTTCCCAGCTTGGTGGTAGACGTACGCCAGGCTCGCCATCGCATCCCCGAATTCCTTGTTCACGACCCCGCCGTCGGCCTCCCGGATTTCCCCGCAGCGCTTCAAGGATTTCTCGGCCTCGGCCCAGGCCTTCATGCCACGATGCGCCTCACCCACCCCGCAAATGGCGGACGCGGTTTTCAGGCTCTGCCCCCCCAACAATCGGGAATACATGTCGATACTTTTCTGCAGGTATGGCAAAGACTGCGCAAACTTGCTGTCGTCCAAGAGAGTCGACCCAATGTTGTAGTTGATATTCGCGACGTCCAGACTTTCCGGGCCGTAGGCGACCTCTAGAATCGTCAGCGATTTCTGGAACGAGGCAGTCGCGGGTGTGTATTTCTTTTCCGACCGGTACACCAACCCCAAACTGTTCAGCGTGCTACCCACCCGCGGATCGGAAGGACCGAACCGTTCGGCCTCGTGCAGGGCCTTCAGAAGCAGTTGCTCGGCACGCGCGAAATCGTTCGAACCCGCCGCGTACAGCGCCTGCATCACCATATTTTTCCACCCTTCCTCCAGATCGTCCGCAAAACAGGGGAGCACCGCCAAAAAGGCGAGCATTGGTAGGACCAGACTGCGGAGGCGGGAAATCACGGTGACTCTCCAATGATAGCCGATCCTGGATTCGACTCCCTCCAAGTTCGCTTGGTACGGTACCATGACAGTAACTGCAAGTGCAGAAAAATGCGGGGATCTAGTACACCTGTGGCCACCATCATCATCGCCGACGCCGACCAAATGCGTCGCGAGGGCCTGGCCACCATACTGTCCCAACAAACGGAATTTCAGATCGTGGGAACAGCGTCCGACGGCGACAAGGCCCTCGCCGATGTCAGGCGACTCCGCCCCGAAGTCGTCGTCCTAGATCTGAACCTGCCCAAACTCTATGGGACCGAGCTGGTTCGCCGCATCCGAGCCGAGGTCTCGAGCACCAAGATCATCGTCATGGCAGGCTCGAAGGACGACGCCGTCATCAACGACACCGTGCGCGCGGGCGGCAACGGCTACGTGCTCCGCAGCGGTCCCGCAAAGCATCTGATCGCGGCAATCCACCATGTTCGTGAAGGCGGCCACTATTTCTCCCCGCAGCTGACCGGTAGCCGGGACGAGGCGCCTCCAACCCCCACCCGGCGCACCCCACCACCGGTGCCTGAGAACGACTTGGCGGAAGACACCGGATTGAGCCCGGATTTGGCCGCCCGTATCAGCGACATCTTCCGCCCCTTGCAGGACCGGTTGGACGACACAGCTGGAAGGGTGGATAACCTGAACACCGCATTCCAGCCACCCCCTCCCCGGCGAGATACTTGGTTTCGGAAGCACGCGAAAACCCGCACTGTGGTCGACGCCGAGTTCGAAACCAAGAATGCGCCAAGTCCGGACCGCAAACCCAGCCTGCAGGACCGACTGAATGCTCTCGGAGCCATGATCTCCTCCGAGCCGGTTACCAATCGTGGACGAAAGGCCGCACCTGCCCCTCCCCCGGGGGGCACAAGGTTTGAGGACATCCTGGACGGGGACGCAGAGCTTTCCAGAAATCCGGGCGCATCCCTCTTTGGCTCCGAGGACGGTGATTACGTCAAGCCGCCGAGACGCGCAAAGCACAGGCTCTTCGGCTCGGGCAAAGGCAAGGTCGCCAAGGCCGTCTGGTCGCTGGTAATGGGTGTAGTCATTTCCTCAATTGTCGGCTTCCTCCTCTACCAAATCATCCTGAGCGGAATCCTCGAGAAGCTCAACCAAGGCTAGGTCAACCAAGGCTAGGTCAACCAGGGGCAGGTTGGTAAACTGGGGCATTCCCACAACCGTGAGTTCCTCCCATCCCGTTCCAGCCTCGAATTCCGCAGGTGGTAAGATTCCGCTGTCTGAATCGGGGGAGATCTTGGTGCGCGGAGCCCGGCTCCACAACCTCAAGAACCTTACCGTTTCCATTCCCCATTTCAAACTCACCGTGATCACCGGAGTTTCAGGCTCGGGCAAATCGTCCCTCGCTTTTGACACCATATACGCTGAGGGGCAGCGGCGCTACGTCGAATCGCTTTCCGCATACGCGCGCCAGTTCCTCGAGCGCATGGAAAAACCGGCGGTCGACGACATCGACGGAATCGCTCCCGGTATCGCCATCCGCCAGAAAAACACCACCCGGAACCCCCGCTCCACAGTCGCAACTTCCACCGAAACCTACGATTTCATGCGGCTCCTCTGGGCCCGGACCGGCAGGACGTTCTGCCCTGTGTGCGGTCGCCAAGTCCAAAAGGATACCGTCGACCAGGTCGCCATTTCCATGCTGGCCCAGCCTGTCGGCACCCGGTACCTGGTCCTATTCCCCGTCAAACACACCGTCGGCGAGGTCCCCAAGGACCTTCTGAACGACTTGCGGGCCAAAGGATACACCCGCCTCCGCCAAAACGCCACCGTTTTCGAATTCTCCACCCCCGAGTCCCTTCTCGACATCGATTGGAACCTCCCGGTCGATATCCTCGTAGACCGGATCGCGATAACTGAAAACCTCCACCAGCGGATCGTCGATACAGTGGAAGCCTGCTACCGGGAGTCCGGCGAGGTGGTTTTCGAGGATGCCCGCTCCGGCGAGCGCATCCTATTCAGCGAACGGTTCATCTGCAAGTACGACAACATCGAATTCCGCGAGCCCGAGCCCGTGCTGTTCAGCTTCAACAGCCCAGCCGGTGCATGCCCACGCTGCCAGGGTTTCGGCAACGTAATCGATTACGCCCCCGACCTGATCGTCGCCAACCGAGGACTTTCCATCAACGAGGGGGCTGTCGATCCCTGGACCCGCGCCGCCGGAGTGGAATGGCTGGCCGATTTCAAGAAACAGGTTGGAAGCAAGGTCCGCTTCGACGTACCGTTCTCGGAGCTCTCGGCGGACGAACTGAAGCTGGTCCTCGAAGGTGGCAAAATCGGCAACAAGAAGGTGGACGGCGTCCGCCAGTTCTTCGCCTACCTCGAAACCAAGAAGTACAAGGTCCATGTAAGGGTGATGTTGGCCCGTTACCGCGGCTACGCGAAATGCCCGGAGTGCGAAGGGTCCAGACTCCGCAGGGAGGCGCTCAACATCCGAGTCGGAGGCAAGACGATCGCTGAAGCCGTGCGGTTCAACATAGCCGAAGCGCACAAGTTCTTCGACACCTTGGAGCTGACACCCGAGGAATCGGGGATCGCCGGGAAAATCCTCGTCGAGATCCAGCAGCGCCTGAAGTTTCTGAATGACGTGGGGCTGGAGTATTTGACCCTCGACAGGCTTTCGGCGACACTTTCGGGCGGCGAGGCACAACGAATCCAGCTCGCGACGTGCCTCGGATCGCGGCTTGTGGGTGCCTGCTATGTGCTCGACGAGCCGTCCATCGGGCTACATCCCCGCGACACGGCCCGCCTCCTCAGGATTTTGGCTGAACTCCGCGACATCGGCAACACCATCATCGTGGTGGAGCACGATCCCGATGTGATGCGCGCCGCCGACCACATCATTGATCTTGGCCCCGGTGCCGGAGAACACGGCGGGCGAATCATCTTTGAAGGCGACTATGCGGGCCTGATCGGACCGGCCAACCAGTCCCTCACCGGCAAATACCTCCGCGGCGAACTCCAAGTAGTGCGCCGCAAGCACCGACGCACACCCGATCCCCGGAAGGCACTCAAGTTCTTTGGAGCGTATCTGCACAATTTGAAGGGCGTCGATATTTCGATTCCCCTCGGGTTGCTGGTCGTGGTGACCGGGGTGTCCGGTTCCGGAAAATCGACCTTGGTCCACGATGTGATCTACCGCTCGCTCCAAGCGCGCCTGCAGGCCGGTGCCGGAGTCGAGGAGGAATCGTCCGACGAGACCGCCGTGCCGGACGGGCCGAGAATGACCTGCGCGAGGGTGGAGGGTGCAGACGGCATCCACGATGTCGTCATGATCGACCAAACGCCAATCGGACGGACACCACGGTCGAATCCAGTGACCTACGTCAAGGCTTTCGACATCATCCGAGGCCTGTTTTCCGCTACACGGGAAGCCGAGAAGCGTGGCTACTCCGCAGGCCATTTCTCGTTCAACGTCCCCGGCGGGCGCTGCGAAACCTGCCAAGGCGACGGCACGGTCACCGTGGAAATGCAGTTCCTGGCGGACGTCGAGCTCACCTGCGAGGAGTGCCGGGGAACCCGGTTCAAGAGCAGCATCCTCGAAATCAAGTACAAGGGTCTCAACATCCACGAGGTGCTGGGCTTGACAATCCGGGAGGCGATCGGGTTCTTCCACGACACCGGCCGTTTGGTGCTGAAACTGAAGCTGCTGGACGAGGTCGGACTCGGCTACCTCCGGTTGGGGCAGTCGGCAACCACACTCTCCGGCGGCGAGGCCCAGCGCGTCAAACTGGCGTCACACCTGGCCCAAGCCTCGAATGTAGGTACGCTGTTCATCTGCGACGAACCCACGACTGGGCTACACTTCGACGACATCAACAAACTGTTGGTGGCGTTCGAGCGGTTGATCGACAATGGTGGGTCGCTGCTTGTGATTGAGCACAATTTGGATGTGATCCGGGCGGCCGACTGGCTGGTCGACATGGGGCCGGAGGGTGGTGCCGCAGGCGGCCGCGTAGTTGGCGAGGGCACGCCGGAGGACATCGAGGCCATTCAGGAGTCCTACACGGGCCGTTTTCTGCGCGCCGACAACTAGCGTGTGATAGAAGTGCTCGTATCCCACTGATTAACGCATTGGAGTACGGCATGATGAATCGCAGAGGCTTTCTTGGAACGACCCTGCTGGGCGGGGCTCGACTTGGTGCTGCCGGACGCGTCCCTACGCACAAGGCGAAGCCGGTGAAGTTGTTCGCGACACCCGAGGGGCATCCGAACGCCTTGGAGGCCACCCAGGAAGGTCTGTGGGTCGGCGAGCAGGTTTCAGATACGGCTTATCTTCTGGACTGGAAGACTGGCAAGGTGTTGAAAAAGATCTCGACGGAGGCATCCAACACCAGTGGAATCGCGTTCGGAGGCGGCTATCTTTGGATGGCAGCCAACGGTGGACCGGTCATGCGTCCCGCCAAGCCCGATGAGCGCAAGGATGGCCGTATCGTCAAAGTGGATCCAGACCTGGGACGGACTGTTGGCGTCTTTGAGGTGCCGGACGGCGGCGGATGCCACGGCTTGGTGTACGCAGAAGGTAGCCTGTGGATGACGTGCTTCAAGTGGAAGGTGATCGCCCAGGTGGACCCGGACACGTTCCAAGTGCGACATACCTTTCCGCTGCATATGACGCGGCCCCACGGACTGGCTTGGGATCCTCCCGGCATGTGGGTTGGCTACTCGAACGACTACATCTTCCTGAAGCAGGACATTGCGGATGGCCGGGTGTTGGAGGTCGTAGCACTGGAAAAGGGCGAGACGCCGGACCCCCACGGAATGGACATGTACCAGGGCAAGATGTACGTTTGCGATGCCGGAATTGCCCCGGGGGCGAAACCGAGCGGGAGCACCGGGGCTGGTTATGTGTACCGGCTGGACTGGTAGCCGACGGGAGGTATCCCCATTTTGTTGGGCGGGGGTATCGACAATGCCACCGCTTCGGCCCTAATCTCGGACTAGCGTGACAAGTCTTTTGATTGTCCTGTTGCTGGTCGCCGCCAACGCGGGATCGGCTCAGGCGGCATCGGTGCCCCAGACGGGGACCCTAAGAAAAAGCCCCGTTTCGGACTCCCAGTTGGAGCGGGCCATCAAGAACAAGCTGGCGAAGTCCAAGATGGTGGCTACCGGGCACGAGCACTTCACTGTTTCAGTGAAAGACGGCGTGGTGACATTTTCAGGCAAGACCAACGTAGTGCAACACAAGGGGACCGCGACCCGGATGGCAAGAGCGGCAGGCGCGGTGGCTGTCAATAACCTGATAGAGGTTTCCGATGCGGCCAGGGCGAAAGCTGCCGCCCGACTTCACGGTGAAGAGCTTGGCGGCCCACCCAAGGCTGGTCAGGCTATGCCCGGGCAACCGCTACCCAAGTCCCAAGTACCGGCACGGGCTTCAGTGGCCAAGGTCAGCCAGGCCCAAGTCCCCAAAGATGCTGAAGGAGAGCAAACTGCTGCAGCGCCTCCGCCTAGAGCGCGTGTCCTGCCAGCCATCCCCAAGTAATGTGGGGGGCAACCACTACCTTGCGACAATGGGATTGTCTTGAGCCAACCAGCCCGCTGCTACGTTGAAATTTCGCGGTCCCGCATCGCCGCCAACTACCGAGCCGTCCGCGATGCGGTCGGACGGGGAACCGGCGTGATCTGCGTGGTTAAGGCGAATGCCTACGGCCACGGTGCCGTGCAGGTCTCCCGCGTCTTGGTTGCCGAAGGTGCCGAGTGGTTGGCGGTCAGTTCGGTGGAGGAAGGGATTGCGTTGCGCCACGGGGGTATCCTTTGCCGGATCCTGGTGATGGCTGGAATCATGCCCTGGGAGCGGGAGGCGCTGCGGGATTACAGGCTGACTCCCGTCCTGCATTCACTGGATGATTTCGCGGCACTCGATCTCGGGGCCGGTGGCGGATGCGGTGCCGGATGCCGGTGTGTGGAGGCCCTGGACGTCCACTTGAAGATCGATACTGGGATGGACCGGCTCGGCACACTTGCATCGGCGCGGGAAATCGCGGAGACGGCGGCCAAGCACCCGGGAATCAGGATCGAGGGGTTGTTGTCGCATTTTGCGTCGCCAACCGACTTCCAGTCGTCCCAGACGCCGGACCAGATCCGTGCTTTCGGCGCGATGGTGCGGGACTTGTCGGAACTTGGCATCCGGCCACCGGTGCTGCATTTCGACAGCACAAACGCGGTTGCATACCCGAGGGCGGAGGCTGGCTTGGAACCGGGCATGTCGCTGGTCCGGCCCGGCCATGCGATCTACGGGTACGTGTCGCCCACCCGGGGAACGGCACCGGCCCCGACATTCCGGGTGGAACCAGCTCTGACGTGGAAGGCCCGAATTGTGGCGGTCAAGGACGTGGCGGCAGGCGCAAGGATAGGCTACGGTGGATCTTTTGTGGCACCGGGGCCGATGAGGATCGCCGTTATCGCGGCGGGTTACGCGGACGGGGTACCCCACAGGCTTTCGAACAAGGGCAAGGTAATTGCCGGAGGACGCTATGCACCGATTCTGGGGACGGTATCGATGGACTTGACGACCATCGACGTGACGCAATCGCCGCATCTCATGGCGGGCGACGAAGTGACGCTGTTGGGCTCCGAGGGCGATGTCGCGCTGGATGCGCAGCAGATTGCAAAAACTGCGGGCACCATTTCCTACAACGTTCTATGTGGAATCAGTGCCCGGGTCAAACGATTCTACGTGGACTAGCCAGGAGGAACGGCTACATTTTTTCGAGCGAAGTGGCGGCGGGGGTCATGAGTTCGGCACCAGTGTCGGTGATGGCCATGATGTCTTCGCACCGGACGCCGAACTCGCCGGGAATATAGATGCCAGGCTCGTCCGAAAATGCCATTCCGGCGGTGAGCGGGAGTTTGTTTCCATTGACGAGGTAGGGCCATTCGTGGCCGTCCATGCCGATGCCATGCCCCAAACGGTGGGTAAAGTATTTGTAGCCGGGACCGTACCCACCTGCAGTTACCACCTTCCGAGCGGCAATATCTACTGACTCGCACAGTGCTCCGGGTTTCGCCGCCGCGAGTGCCGCCTGTTGGGCGTGCAAGACGATGTCGAACACCTGTTTCATCTTGTCCGAGGGCTTGCCGAGGACCACTGTACGGGTGACATCGGCTTGGTAACCCTCGACGGAACAGCCGTCGTCCATCATGACGAGAGAACCTTCCTTGATCATCTGCGGGCGGGCGGAACCATGTGGCAAGGCCGCCCATTCGCCCACCTGAACGCTGACGCCACCGGGAAAACCTTGGCGGTCCATTGCTGCCGAGATCAGGGTAGTGAGGTCACGGTTGGTCATACCGTCGTGAACAGAGGCCCAGGCGGCCTTGTAGGCATCGAGGGTGACATTGTTTGCAAGCCGCATGAGCGCCAGCTCGGCCGGGGTCTTTCTGGCCCGGCAGGCGGATACGACGGGTACGGCGCTAGTGATGTCGAACCCTTTGTTGGACTTGGCGATACCGTCGGAGAACGAAAACACCACCTTCTCTTCGATGCCGACCCTGCCGGTGGAGGCATTCAGCCCCGCTGCGATGAGGGAGAACGGGTTTTCATCCTCGTGCCAAGTCAGTATCTTTGCCTGGGCTCCGGCTTGTTCCCGGGCCCGGTCCTCTTCAAAAGCAGGCGAGACGAAGAAAGGAGTACCCTTTTTCGGCAAGACCCACGCGAAGAGGCGCTCGCTGTTGCCCCAACGGACGCCGGTGAAGTAGCGCAGGGAGGTGCCGCCCGCCAGTACGACCGCATCCAGTTTGCTCTCGGCGAGAAGCGCACGGGCACGCTCGACACGGGCCTCGAACTCGGCCTGGGGAATTGGTTTGGCCTCGCTGCGACGGCTCTTCAGTTTTTCGATGGCGGGGGGAAGGACGGCAAGGGCTGGAGACGAGGCTTGGGGCCGCTGGGCATCCAGAGTGGCCGGGAGGATCGCGGGTGCCGTTGCGGCAAGCAAAAAGGAACGCCGGTTCAACATGATTCAAGATACACGATTCGGGCTAGTGTCGGCCACCGAGGTGGTAGGACGTTTCCAAGTGCTTGCGAATTTCGGCGAGCCCGAACCAGGCGAGCTTGAAGCGCTGGCTGGCGTAAAGGTCGGCTTGGTCGGTATGGTGGGGCGATTTGGGGTCGGCGGACTGCCCGAATACAAGCAGGGACATGGCCCGTGGACGTTTGGATAGCTCCACCACGGCAACATAGGTATCGCCTTTGGTTCCATACCAGCGTTTTTGGCCGGGTACGGGGTCGGCTCCGAAGGTGAAAACAGCCCCGGCGAAACTGGGGGCACCGGGTACGGGAAGGCTGGGGCGGTCATCGCTGAAGGGCTCTTCGACACCGCTGGTGTGGACGCGCTGCATCCGGTTGATTTCCCCCCACGGCACGCGCCAAGTGCCGAAGGTCCTTTGCAGGTCGGACTGGGCCAACTCCAAAGCGGCTATCAGGGTGTAGGGGTCCGATGGATTTGTGCGTCGGAGAGTGGTTGCATGCTGCTCCATGGAGATGAACAATGTCGCGGGGACGGAATCGACGCGACCGACGTGGTCCCATTTCAGGAGCTCGGCCACAGGCTCGGCGATGCGCTGCGCCCTTGCGGGATCGGATGAACGGAGGGCGGAAAAGGCCCGGTCGAGTTCCGGGAGCCGGTCGGCGGCAAGGCCGAAGGTGGTGTCCATGGCGGCGCGGGCCCATTCGTCGAAAGTAAATTTGCGGGTCCCGGAAAGGATTTCTCGGGAGCGCTTGGCACGGGCAGTGTCGGGTTCGGGCACCATGTAGGCCGGGTAGTCCGACCGTTTCGGATTGTCATCGCCGTCGGCGGTCAGGAAAGGCGTGGAATTGCAGTTCTGGAGGTAGCCGCTTTTCGGATTCAGCACCTGCGGAAGGTCCCTGACGGGGTGTAGGCCCGACCATTCAGTCTCGGGATCAGCACCGTCGACGGGCTGGGACCAGTCGAACTTGGTGGAGCGTTTCGGGATGGCGTTGCCGTGGAGGTAGAAGATATTTCCGACCCTATCGGCGTAGATGGTGTTCGATCCGGTGAGCGCCAGTTTCGAAAGCGCGGACTGGAACTGGATCAGGTTTCGGGATTTCGCCATGGCCCAACGCTGGGCCATCGCACCGCCACTAGCCTCAACAGCACGGACGGTCAGGGCTTGGATGCCGCCATCAGGTGACTTCCGTAGGCCGAGCACCGGGCCATGGTGGGTGCGCCGGAAGGTCACGGCCACCGACTTCAGTCCGGCGTCGGACCGGATTTTGAGCTCCTCCGTCCATTCAACAGCGATGCGGTGACCCGTGCCATAGCGGTAGGCGAGGGGGTTGGACGGGTCGTCGAAGGTTTCGAGATAAACGTCCGACGTGTTCGCGTAGTTGTTGGTGTGGCTCCAAGCAACATCTGGATTGTGGCCGGAGCGGATGTAGGGAGTGCCGAGAATGGCAAAGCCGGAGGCATCGAGCCCGGCCTTGGAGCCACCCTCGTCGCTGTGCAGGTGCGCTTCATAACGCTGTCCGGAACCGAAAAAGCCAATGTGTGGGTTGATCAGCAGAAGCGGATTGCCGCTGGCTGAGCGCTCGGCGGAGACGGCCCACATGTTGGAGCCTTCGTCGGTGGTTTCCGGATTCGTGGGCAGGTCGCCGGGGAGACGGAGTGAGGCCTCGATCGGAGTTCCGGCGAGAGCGGGAAAGGCTAGGTCGCGCTCGGAGCGCTGGATACCGCGGCCCGCGGGGCCGCGGTGCTCGACGGCAAGGAGAAACCACGGCTCGAAGTGGGCGAGAAGACGCGGTTTCGTGGCCGGATGGGTGGCGAGGTAGTAGTTGATACCGTCGGCGAAGGCGTCGGAAAGGGCTCGGAGCTGGGGGTCGGCGGTTTGATAGTGTTGCCGGGCATGCTCGACGGCCTGGTAGGCGTGGACGACAATGTCGCCGGGCAGGGACTTCTGGCCGTAGAGTTCAGCTGCGCGCCCGAGGATTCGGGCGTAGTCGTCCTCCAGCTGCCAGAAATTGTCCTCGGCCTGGGCGTACATCATGCCGAAGACAACGGCGGCGTCGGTCTTGCCGTAGATATGCGGCACGCCATAGGTGTCACGGTAGATAGTGACGGACTGGGCCAACTTGGGGGCCGGTGGGGCCGCAAGCAGCACGTGAGCAAGAAGCAGCGGGAGAATCGCGTGGAATTTTTGGCTGGCGATGTTTTGCTTGGACACACCAGATGTTATCCCATTCCCGTGGCTGGTGCCATTTTGCGGGGTTCGAGTTTGGCGTCGCGGCCCGGCAGTTCGGGAGTTGAAAAATCAAAGCCAATGCCGTTGGAGACGGCGCCGGGACCCGAGATTACGCGTTGGACTTCGCGCTGGGTTGCCTTGGGCACGGCGGGGCGGCGGGCCTGTTGGAGCGCTCGGAGGCGGGACTCATAGATGGTGAGGCGCTCAAGTTCGGGGGTGG
>CAIYDY010000436.1 GCA_903925015.1 uncultured Acidobacteriia bacterium | reverse complement strand
CTCCAACATGTCGCGGCTGACCTCGCGAAGCAGCGGATCCGGTTCGATCAATAGGATCGCAGCACCGGACCTCCGTGAAGTTCCCCCAAAAGCGCAGGTGGATCCCGCCGCCATCCGGTGGCTTTTCGGCAGGTAAACCGCAACTGTGAAAGCCCGGTCCAGATGGCCTTCCAAAATCATGAAACCTCCGTATTGCGACACGATTGCCCGTGTCGTGGCCAAACCCAAACCCGGTATCGCCGCGGGGACCAAGCCCGGCTCTAGAGAATGGAAGTCAGATCCGACACAGCGGGCCGAAATCGCCACGTAGTGGCCCGGCCGGGCATCGGGCCAGTTTCGGCAAAATGCCGGATCCACCGAAACCAGCTCCGCGCGTATCTCCAGCTTGCTGCACTCAGGAACAACTTCCTTGGTGCCTGTCGAAATATTGACCAGGATTTGCCCCAGCTGTTGCTCGTCCGCAACAACCCAAAGCTCGTCACCAGAACACGAGACCACCAATTCCGAGCCCAAACCCAGGCGCTCGCGAATACGCGGCGAGATCTCGGCCAGCACCCTGGAAAAATCCACAGGCACTGGCTCGTCAGACTGTCGAAGGCTGAACGAGAGCAACTGATTGGTCAGTCCCGAGGCGCTGTCGGCCGCTTGAGCAACCCGGACTGCGTTCTCGCGGGCGGGGTGGCTACCCGGAATCTCGGTCAATACCAGCTGCGCATATCCGGATATGACGGTCAGCACGTTGTTGAAGTCCTGCGCAACACCGGCTGCCAGCCGTCCAAGCCCCTCGGCCCTATGCGCCCGCCGAACCTGCGCTTCCAAACTGAGCCGATCCGTCACGTCCGCAAGAGTTCCCTCGTAATAGAGAACGCCCCCATCCTCTCCCCGGACCGTCCGGGCATTCTCCCGTACCGTAATGATCCGCCCATCCCGACGCCGCAATTGGTACTCGGCATCGTGCAGAAAGCCCTCATGCTCCAACCGGTCCAGCATTCGCCGACGTAACGTCGAATCAACGTACAGGTCCCTCGCGATGTTGATTTCGTTCAACTGGGTAGGGCTATCCAGACCCAACATCCGCAGAAGCATCGGGTTAGCGTCCAAAATCCTCCCTTCCGGGGTACTTTGGTACACCCCTTCCAAGACATTCTCAAACAATTCCCGAAACCGCATCTCGGACCGGCGGAGGGCAGTTTCCGCACGTTTCCGCTCCGTGATGTCGGTCATCATCGAGAGAACGCCCAGTTGGACGCCATTTTCATCGAAGACGGGACTGGATGAGTCCAGGAACCAGGCTTCACTGCCATCGCTGCGCCTCAGGCGCCGATCAAACTGGTCGCGAAGGCCAGCACGCCGGTTCTGCAAACGAATTCGCTCAACCGGCAGGTCCGCCGGAAAACAATAATCCTGCAGTTGGGACCCCACCAGAACTTCCATCGGATACCCCAGCAATTCCACCATCCGGGGATTTGCATAGTCGATTCGACCGTCGCCGCCAATCAGCCAGATACCTTCCACCGAAGTTTCAACGAGTTGCCTGTGCCAGTCCTCGCTTCTGGCAAGTCTCTTGACGGTGGCTCGGAGTCTCGCAGTCACCAAGCATAGAAACAAACCTTCGGCGATGAAAACGGCATCGCGGAGGTATTCCCCCTGCCACGAAAACCCGTGCGACGCGTGGTTCTCAAAAATACACCATGCGGTTGTAATCACGGAGGCCAGCAGACTCGGGCCGAGCCCTGTCCACAACGCGCTTGCCACCAAGCCGGCGAAACCGGGCAGGAACGGAGTAAACGAATCACCGATGGGCAGCAGTTGCCGTGCAGCAAGGAACGAAAGCCATGAACCGATGCTGGCAACGGCCGCGAACAGATATTGCGTCCACACACTCCCGGCTCGGAGCCGGGTCACCGTCCGCATTTTTTCAGGTGGTCGATACACGCTTTTTTAACAGACATGATACCCCAGCCAACACCCCCCTGAGCCGCCAAACCCACACTCCAGCGCCCTTTGCAAAGATACCCCGAAAATGTGCTAGACTCCTACCAAGAAAGGGAATCACGCATGCGATCCCGCCCCGGCGATATCCTCTTCAATCGGACAGGTTTCCTCCTGGCCTCCGCCATACTCGCTTCCGGATTGTTTCCGGGGCTGGCACCTGCGCAGACAACCGCGGGACAGGTAAATATCATTCCGCGCCCCAAACCCGGCGACGCGTCCCAAGTTCCCCAAGCGAAGGCCAACATCCGTATCGACACAAATTTGGTGCTGATTCCCGTCACTGTTACCGACCCCCTGAACCGCTTCGTAACAGGCTTGGACCAAGACGTCTTTGACGTGCTGGAGGACAAGGTCAAACAGAAAATCGTCTCGTTCGGCAGCGAGGATGCTCCGCTCTCGATCGGAATCGTCTTCGACACCAGCGGCAGCATGGGTCCGAAGCTCGAGAAATCGCGGCAATCGGTTTCCGAGTTTTTCAAGACGGCGAATCCCGAGGACGAGGCATTCCTCGTGGAATTCAACGACCGCCCGCAACTGGTCACACCCTTCACGCACAACCTGGAGGAGATCCAGAACCGCCTCACCTTCACCCAGTCGAAGGGGAGGACGGCGCTGCTCGACGGCGTCCTACTGGCGCTCCGGACGATGAAGAAGGCCCACAACCCGCGCAAGGCCCTTGTTGTCATCTCAGATGGCGGCGACAACAGCAGCCGCTACACCGAATCCGAGTTGAAAAGCTTCGTCAAGGAAGCCGACGTCCAGATTTACGCGATCGGAATCTACGAAATGATGGGATCACGCGGACGGACGCCGGAAGAGCTCAGCGGCCCAGGACTGCTGACCGATATATCGGAACCAACAGGCGGACGCCATTTTATCGTCGAGAATCTCAATGAACTGCCCGACGTCGCCGCAAAGATCGGTATCGAATTGCGCAACCAGTACGTCTTGGGATACAGCCCCTCCAACGCAGGGCGTGACGGCAAGTACCGCAAGGTTCAGGTGAAAATCAACCAGCCGCGCGGTCTTCCACAACTCCACGCGTTCTGGAGAACCGGCTATTACGCGCCCACGCAGTAAACTACTCCATAGGGACCATATTTTGAGATCCATTTTGACGGCTGGAGCTGTGTGCCTGCTGGCACCGGCAATGTTTTTCGCACAGGTGCCCCAAGCACCCCCGGCGCAGACCACGGACACGGGCGACGCAGTTTTTTCCTCGGACACCCGATTGGTGCCGCTGAATGTGACCGTGATCGACAAGGGTGGCCACTTGGTGACGACCCTTGCCAAGAGTGCGTTCACCGTGATGGAAAACGGCGTACCCCAACAGATCAAGCTGTTCAAGCACGAGGACGTGCCCGTATCGCTCGGGCTCATCATCGACAATTCCGGCAGCATGCGGGAAAAACGGCAGGCCGTCGAATCCTCCGCGCTCGCCCTGGTCCGCGATTCCAACCCCGACGACGAGGCCTTCGTCGTCAACTTCAACGACGAAGCCTACCTCGACGCCGATTTCACCAGCGATATCAAGCTGTTGGAGCAGGGTCTCGCCAAGATCGATTCCAAAGGCGGAACCGCGATGCGCGACTCCATCATGATGTCGATCGACCATCTCCAGAAGAAGGCCAAGCGGGATAAGAAGGTTATCCTCGTGGTCACCGACGGCAACGACAACGCCAGCTCCGTCCCGCTGCCGGAATTGGTGCGCGCCGCCCAGCAAAACGATGTGCTGATTTACGCCATCGGCCTGCTCGGAGAAGAGGATCGCAAGGAGGCCGCCAAGGCCAAGCGCGCACTCAGCCTACTGGTCGAGAGCACCGGCGGACTGGTCTTCTATCCGAAGGATGTCACCGAGGTCGAGAAAATCGCCCACGAAGTTGCGCGCGACATCCGAAACCAGTACACCATTACCTACACGCCCACAAATCAGGCCTTGGACGGCTCGTTCCGGCCCATCAAGGTCACCATCAAGGCCCCCGGCAACCCGTCGGCCCGTACGCGCCTTGGCTACTACGCCACCAAGGACCGTGGTGTCAAACTTGAGCCCCGGAAGTAGCAGCTGAAATGCTTAGAGCCGCACTGCGACTGTCGAAAGGCTACCGGCTCCGCCCATGGGCAAGCCCGTATCTGAAATGGCGAATTGAGACTTGGTCGGGGATCAACGCAGAAACCATCACGCCAAAGCAATTCATCGACTTCGTCTGGACCCACCGTGTGGATCTCGCCCGCTACCTCCGCTGGGCGGAACGGCGGGGCGGCTAAACTACCGAGCAGTAAAAAAGGCCGACCCGCAAGGGTCGGCCTTTCACTTTGAACCACCGTAAAGCGATGCGCTAGTTATCGCGGCGCTTGAGTGTCGGCCTGTCGTCCTGGTCCTTCTTCGGTGCCTTTTCATCGCCATTGGCATCGATCTGGCCATTCGGGTTCCGGCGCAACGTCGGCCGACCCGCATCCTTCGGGTCTTCAACCTTCTTCCGGTTGTGCATGGCCAGCAAGCGGGTCTTCACATCGTTGAACTCGCTCGTGTTGACCACATACTCGGGCTTAGCCTTCAGATATTTCTCGATGTTGTTCTGCGACGCCTTGATCCGGTCGTCGGTCGGGGGGTGGGACGAGAACAACTTCGACATCGTCCCCGGCTTCCGGCGCTCCTGCGACTGAACTTTTTCGAAGAAGTCGACAAAGGCTCCCGGATCATACCCCGCCTTGTAAACGTACTCAAGACCCAGCTTGTCGGCCTCGGACTCGAACCCGCGCTCAAACTTCAGGAATCCAAGCGGAACCAGCAGACCCATGCCCTGGTAAATCCCGTAACCGGCCATGCCGCCCAGCAAGATCATCGGAGCGATGCTGGCGTACTGGACCAACTGGCCGCGCGTCGCCTGCCGGGTGCCGTGCCGCGCCGCAACGTGGGCGATCTCGTGGGCCATCACCCCCGCCATCTCCGCCTCGTTGTCGGCATTCTGGATCACGCCAGTGTTCACGAAGAAGAAGCCACCGGGAAGCGCGAAGGCGTTGATCTCTTCGGAATCGATCACCTTGATGGTGAACGGAACCTTCGCATCCGAGTTCCGCACCAAATTCTGGCCAACACGGTTCACATACTCGGCGATGACCGGATCGTCGACGATCTTGGCTTGGCGCTCCACTTCCTGCGCCATCTGCTTGCCCAGTCCGATCTCCTTCTCAATCGAGTAGAAGTTCATCCCCTTGCCGACATCGCGGTTCCCGATCTCGTCCGGGTCGTTCTTCTTGGCGCTCGCCGATCTCTTTTTGGCCGGTGCGGGTTTGTCGGAGGAACTGTCGGACGAAGGAGGATCCTGGGCCAGCAGCGGTTGGACCAAGGAGGGTGTCAGCATCGCAAACAGCGTTGCGAAAACTGTGGCCCGCCGTGCGGAAGAAAGCAGATCTGGCCGAGAAGGGAACGTCATGTGGAAGCCGACTCCTGACAAAAAGTATAGCGCCAATTGCGGACGCGCAAAATTCGGAGGGTACGGGTTAGTCTACGTGCAGCGTGCCCGCCAGGTTACGTCGCCGCCCACGAGCTGCAAGGTGCAGTGTCACCCCACCGATACACAGATTTTGCCGAAATGCGCCCCGCTCCCCATATGGGCGAATGCCGCCGGGACCTCCCCGAAACCGAACACGCGATCAATCACCGGCTTGAGTCCCAATAGCGAGATCGCCCGGTTCATCTCGTCGAACATGGCCCGCGATCCCACATAAATTCCTTCCATCCGCACGGATTTCAGGAACACAGGCCTCGGATCCACCTCACCCATCCCGGCCACCACTCCGATCAACGCGATGTGCCCCGCCCGCCGAACCGCCTTCAGAGACGTCGCAAGCGTGCCCGCGCCGCCCACCTCCACCACATGGTCCACGCCGACGCCACCCGTGGCCGCCCGCACCGGCTTGTCCCATTCCGGTGTCGATTTGTAATTCACCAGCGTGTCGGCCCCCATCGCGGCCATCCGCTCCAACTTGGCGTCGCTGGAGCTTGTGGAAATCACACGTGCCCCTGCCATCCGCGCGAACTGCAGCGCAAACACCGACACACCGCCGGTCCCAAGTGTCAACACCGAGGAACCCGGACGCAACCCGCCCGACCGGAACAACGCGTTCCATGCCGTCAATGCCGCGCAAGGCAATGTCGATGCTTCCTCATACGACAAATGGTCGGGAAACCGCACTACCCCCTCGGCACTCAAGAGCACCTTCTCCGAAAGCATTCCGTCGAGCGAGCCACCCAGGGCGGTGGCTGCCGTGGCGTCTG
>CAIYDY010000435.1 GCA_903925015.1 uncultured Acidobacteriia bacterium | reverse complement strand
CGGCCTACTCCCTGAAGCTGTCCCCGCAGGATTATTTTCTAAATTGGCAGCAGGATCCCCAGAGCAACTATCTGGCCCGCATCGTCTTTCCAGACAAGGTGGACCATTTCCAGGTCGAGGTCGATTTGGTGGCGGAGATGACCGTCATCAACCCCTTCGACTTTTTCCTGGACGACTACGCCGACAAGTTTCCTTTCCGGTACGAGGCGTCGCTGGCCGCCGAATTGACGCCGTTCCTTTCGTCGGCACCGCCCACGCCGCTGCTCCGCGACCTGATCGAATCGATCGACCTGACACCGGTCCGCACCATCGATTTTCTGGTCTCGATCAACCAGAAAGTGCAGTCCATGGTCGGCTACCTGATCCGAATGGAGCCAGGCGTGCAGACATCGGAGGAAACGCTGACCCTCCGAACTGGATCCTGCCGCGACAGCGCCTGGCTGCTGGTGGAACTTCTGCGTGGCCTTGGACTGGCGGCCAGATTTGTTTCCGGCTACCTGATCCAGCTGAAGCCGGACCTGAAACCGGTCGAGGGACCGGAAGGGCCCACCGCCGATTTCACGGATCTGCACGCTTGGACCGAAGTCTACCTCCCCGGCGCGGGCTGGGTAGGTCTCGATCCCACATCCGGTCTTTTCGCTGGGGAAGGGCACTTGCCGCTCGCGGCTACACCGCACCCTTCAGCTGCTGCGCCCGTGAGTGGCGGCGTGGACGAGTGCGAGGTCTCATTCGAGCACGAAATGGCGGTGACGCGCATTCTGGAAGACCCGCGCGTCACCATGCCCTACACGGAACCCCAATGGCAGCGGATCGAGGCGCTCGGCCACAAGGTCGATGAGGAGATCCGGGCGGGCGACATCCGCCTCACGATGGGCGGGGAGCCGACGTTCGTCTCCATCGATGACATGGATGGCGCGGAGTGGAATACGGCCGCGATGGGTCCGGACAAGCGGCGCCTCGCGGGTCGGCTGATCCGCAAGATGCGCGACCGTTTCGCGTCCGGGGCCCTGCTGCATCTCGGCATGGGCAAGTGGTACCCCGGCGAACCGTTGCCCCGCTGGGCGCTCGGATGCTATTGGCGCGCCGACGGCGTACCCATGTGGCGCGACCAAAGCCTGTTCGCCAATGACGACAGCCAGACAAATTTCCGGCACATCGAGGCGGAAATATTCATCAAGGCATTGGCCGAGCGGCTGGCCCTCGATCCGCAGTACGTGGGCGAGGCCTTCGAGGACCCCATCCACTACCTGCAGCGCGAGCGCGAACTGCCGATCAATGTGGATCCGGTGGAGAACAAGCTAAGCGACGCCAAGGAACGGGAACGCCTCCGCGCCGTGTTTGAGCGCGGCCTCGACACCCCGACCGGGTTTGTCTTGCCGATTCAGCGCGGAGTCGGAAAATCCGGGCCGGAGTGGCAGACCGGCCTGTGGATGCTGCGCGCGCAGCGGATGTTTCTGCTGCCCGGCGATTCTCCGGTGGGCCTGCGGTTGCCGTTGGCGAGCCTGCCGTGGGTGGCTGGTTCCGAGGCCACCCAGTTCTACGAAACCGATCCGATGGCTCCGCGCGGGCCGCTGCCGAATCCCCGCCGCAGGTCGGCAGAGCAGGAAGCCGAGGCGGCACGGGGCCAGAGCCGCCACAGCCCCACAATCCAGCAGCGCGGCCACATCCAGCGCGAGCCGTCCGCAAGGGACACGATGCCGGCGCAGGGGCAATCCGCGCCATGGGTGGTCCGTACGGCGCTGTGCGTGGAGTCCCGTGAAGGGCGGTTGCACGTCTTCATGCCGCCCACGGAAACGGCGGAGGATTACATTGACCTTCTTGCCGCCGTGGAGGACACGGCCGGGCTTCTCAAGATGCCGGTCGTCGTGGAGGGCTACACACCGCCGAACGACCACCGCATCAGCAACATCAAGGTGACGCCCGATCCGGGCGTGATCGAGGTCAATATCCATCCGGCGTCGAGCTGGTCCGAACTGGTGCACACAACCACGACTCTCTACGACGATGCCCGCACGCTCCGGCTCGGCACCGAGAAGTTCATGCTCGACGGCCGCCACAGCGGCACCGGCGGAGGCAACCACTTTGTGATGGGCGGCGCAACGCCGGCCGACAGCCCCTTCCTGCGGCGTCCGGATGTGCTGCGCTCCATGATTGCGTGGTGGCTGAACCATCCGTCGCTTTCGTACATGTTTTCCGGCTTGTTCATCGGGCCCACCAGCCAGGCACCCCGGATCGACGAAACCCGCAAGGACAGCCTGTACGAGCTGGATATTGCTTTCCAGCAAATTCCCGAACCGGGCGAGCACGCCTGCCCCCCGTGGCTTGTGGACCGCATCCTGCGCCACATCCTTGTCGACGTTACCGGCAACACCCACAGGGCGGAATTCTGCATCGACAAGCTCTATTCGCCCGATTCCTCGTCCGGTCGGTTAGGCCTGCTGGAGTTGCGTGGTTTCGAGATGCCGCCCCACGCCCGCATGAGCCTTGCCCAGCAGCTGCTGGTGCGGACTTTGATCGCGTGGTTTTGGAACCAGCCCTACCGCCAGCGCGCGACCGACTGGGGCACGCGCCTCCACGACATGTTCATGCTGCCCCATTTCATCGCCCGGGACTTTGCCGAGGTGGTGGAGGAGTTGAACCGGGCGGGATACAGCTTCGAGACGGAATGGTTCGCGCCCCATTTCGAGTTCCGGTATCCGGTAATGGGGCGTGCCACCCATTCGGGCATCGAGATGGAATTGCGCCAGGCGACAGAGCCTTGGTACGTCCTCGGCGAGGAGCCGGCGGGCGGCGCCACCAGCCGGTTTGTCGATTCCTCGGTCGAGCGGCTCCAAATTAAGGTCAAAGGTTTCCTGGGAACACGCTACGTGGTGTGTTGCAACGGTCGCCGGGTCCCGTTGCATTTTACCGGGACGCAGGGTGAATGGGTGGCCGGCGTGCGGTACCGCGCGTGGCAACCGCCATCGTGCCTGCACCCCACGATTCCGATCCACACGCCGTTGGTTTTCGATCTGGTGGATGCGTGGACCGGCCGCTCGGTCGGTGGCTGCACGTACCACGTGGCGCATCCCGGCGGGCGCAGCAACGACACCTTTCCGGTCAACGCCAACGAGGCCGAATCGCGCCGTGCCGCGCGGTTCTTTGCGTTCGGACATACTCCGGGACCGATGGAAGTGCCCCCGGCGGAGGACAATCCCGAATATCCCCTGACTTTGGATTTGCGGCGGCCGTTTTCGCGGAGTTCGGCTTCGGCGCTCGAACGGGGTTATTAGAGGGAGCCGACTTCCGGATTCACCGGTGAAAACCGGCCTTGCGCATCCAGCAGCATGAGCAGACCGGTCCCGACCTCGAACCATGCCCCGTGGAGTTTCAGTGTTCCGGCGGCCTCGCGCTCCGCAACCCAGGGGAACGAGCGCAGATTCGCCAGCGAAACCTTGACCACTTCGTGTTCGCAGCATCGTTCGCGCTTTTCCGGGGACGCCTCCTCTAGGGCGCGCAGCCGGGCCGGCTGCGCGATCGACATCCATTGCTCGACGAACTCCATGGATGGTTCCGGGCGACCATTTAAGAGGGTTCGCACGCCGCCGCAATGTCCATGGCCCAGGACGATCAAGACCTGCACTCCAAGAACCCGGACGCCGAACTCGATGGCCGCGCTGGTTCCGTGGTAGGTGCTGTCGGGCGCGTACGGCGGAACAAGATTTGCCACGTTGCGAACGGTGAGGATTTCGCCCGGGCCGGCGTCAAAGATCATGCCGGGATCGACGCGGCTGTCGATGCAGGCGACCACCATGATCCTGGGGGATTGTCCGTGTGCGGCCAGCGATTCAAACCTTTGCCGCTGGATCAGCCAATTCTTGGATCGGAACCGGTGGTAGCCGACGAGAAGTTTTTGCATGCGTATTTGGGGAGGTGGTCGAACCTCCAGTTTACCGGTTCCGGGAGTCCCAAGGCCTGATAGAATACGCCCCATGCGCACCCTCATACTGGTTCTCGCCCTTTCATCAACGGCTTTCGGCCAAGCCAACAAGGCCACGAAGGCGGATGTGGACAAATGGATGTCCGAACTATCCAATTGGAACCGGTGGGGGGCTGAGGACGGAATTGGAACCGTGAATCTGATCACCCCGGCCAAACGTAAACAAGCGGCGGCGCTAGTGACCGAGGGTGTCACGTTTTCCCTAGCCCACAACACGGACACGCAGAAGGCGCCCGACAACGGGAATCCATTCAAGTTGAAGATGGTCAATTCAGGCGCGAATCCGGCTGGCCAGTTCGTTGTGGACGACTACGAGGTGACATACCACGGCTTGGCCCACACGCACATGGATGCCCTGTGCCACATGTCCTGGAACGGCAAACTCTACAACAACATCCCGCTCTCGTCCGTGACCGCGGAGGGTGCCACCAAACTTGCGGTTACCGGTTTCAAGGGCGGAATCTTCACCCGGGGCATCCTGGTGGACATTCCCCGGTTGAAGGGTCTGCCGTATTTGGAGCCCGGTACGGCCATCTATCCCGAGGACTTGGAGGCCTGGGAGAAGAAGACCGGTGTGAAGATCGGGTCGGGAGACGTGGTTTTCATCCGCACCGGACGCTGGGCGCGCAGAGCGGCGAAGGGGGCTTGGGACCCGTCGCAGTTGGCGGGGCTGTACGCCACCTGCGCCAAATGGCTGAAGGCCCGCGATGTTGCCATGGTCGGCAGCGATGCCGCCACCGATGTGATGCCCTCCGGCGTGGACGGCGTGGTGCAGCCGATGCACCAGATGTTGCTGATCGCCATGGGGACCGCGATTTTCGACAACTGCGACTTGGAGACGCTGGGTGCGGAGGCGGCCAAGCGGAACCGTTACACGTTCCTGCTGACGGCGTCGCCGATTGCGGCGACGAACGGCACCGGGTCGCCCTTGAATCCGATTGCGGTTTTCTAACGCTAGAGAATCCTGATTCCCAGCAGCGGGGCCAATGAGAGTGCTTGTGCCGCGTCGACGATCGCACCCGAAATGTCGGCCGGTCCGAGGCGCAGCCCGTCAATGTTCGAGCCCCGGAGGTCGGTGCCGATGAGTTTGGCACCGTTCATCTCCACGTTGCGCAGGTTGCAGCGCCGGAAGACACAACCGCTGAGGTCGGCGGCGTAGAAGTCGGCGTCCTCCAAATCGCAGCTGTCGAACTCGCAGTTCTTGAACTTGGACATGCGGAACTGGGCGTAGCGCTGGTCGCCGCCGGAGAAGAGGACGTCCTGGAAGTCGGAATCCCCCGCGCGGAGTCCGGTCATGCGGCAGCCGATGAACTCCACCCGCACCGCCGTCAACATCCTGAGGTGCATGTTGGAGAGGTCGCACTCGGCAAAGCGGACGTCCTTCCACTGGGCAGTGCGCACGGTGGCTCCGGGCAGGCCCACGGTCTGCAGGATGCTGGCCTCCAGCTGGATGGAGCGGAACGATGCGGCGTCGGGAAGGCGCAGGGCCCGCACATGGACTTCGTTTAGATCGGCATCGGGGGGATCGAACAAGCCGGTTGGGTCGGCTTCATCCAGATTGCGGGGAAGGTCTGCGCCGTCCCTCGAAAATTCGCCCTTGGCCGGTTTCCGCTTTTTCAACACCCTTCCATTCGACCACGGTGGCTGGTTGTTCCAGCTGGTTGCTCCAGTAGGATAGTCTGTCCATGATGCGACGTCTCCAATTTGCGATTTCCTCCCTGGTTGTTCTGGGTACCCTCGTTGCCCAAACTCAGACCCGGAAGCCGATGAACAAGTCCGATATCGACGGTCTGATGAAGGAGCTATCCAATTGGGGACGCTGGGGCAAGGACGACCAGGTCGGTACGGTCAACCTGATTACAACAGCGAAAAGGCGCGAGGCCGCCGCCCTTGTCCGGGAAGGGAAGTCGATTTCGCTTTCCCACGATGTTCTGTTGGACCCCGCACCCGACAATCCAGATCCGTTTGGCCATCTGATGACCTACACCGGGGCCAAGCCCAACGGCGATTGGTTCATGGACCAATACACTGTCCGGTTCCACGGCTTAGCGCATACGCACATGGACTCGTTGGCACATTCGGCTTGGAACGGCAAGATGTACAACGGGTTCCCGCAACTCGACGTGACCGAAAGAGGTGCCAAGGAGCTCGGGATTACCGGCTTCCGTGACGGGATATTCGCGCGGGCGATCATCATGGACATTCCGCGTTTGAAGGGTCTACCGTACCTCGAACCCGGCACGGCGATCTATCCCGAGGACTTGGAGGCGTGGGAGAAAAAGACGGGCGTGAAGGTGGGCTCCGGCGACGTTGTCTTCATCCGCACCGGGCGCTGGGCTCGGCGGGCGGCGAAGGGTCCTTGGGATCCGGCGAAGATGGCCGGTCTCCATGCCTCCTGCGTGCCTTGGCTCAAGAAACGCGATGTTGCGATTGCGGGTAGTGACGCATGTCTCGACGTTCTGCCGTCGTTGGTGCGGGATGTGGTGCAGCCTGTGCACCAGCTGCTGTTGATCGCGATGGGGATGCCGATCCTGGACAACTGCGATTTGGAAGCTGCCGCCGCCGAAGCCGCACGCAGCAACCATTGGGCATTTCTGGTGGCAGCCACGCCGCTGGCGGTTCCGGGCGGGACCGGGTCGCCCTTGAATCCCGTGGCCGTGTTCTAGCATTCCCAATTCGGCCCTCGGCATGCACTGTTCCTTGTGTAAAGGACACAGACCATGACCGCAACTCCAGTAAAGGCAGCAACTCCAGCAAAGGCACCGGTGCCGACCGCCCCAATGGACGCCGAGACTCTCCGGATTTTGGCGGGAAAGACCGGTCCATGCGTTACCCTGCTGATCCCGGCCAGTCGTCCGGGAACCTTGGGCGGATACAGGCACACGGTGATGACCGAGCTGCTGAAGTCGGCCAAGGCGAAGTTGCATGCGCACAAGTGGTGCGACGAATCCGAGGATTTGCTGGTTCCGGTGCGCGAATTCGCCGCAACGGTTGAGCCCGAAGGCGGGCCACTGGCGGTTTTCTCCTCGGCGGGCTTCTTCCATGTGGCCGAGGTGGCGGCTATTTCGGTGCCAATGACCGTGGTGGCGAACCACTTTTACCTAGCGCCACTGGTGGAGTCCGTATTCGAACCCACCGATTTCCACATTCTGGCGCTGAACCGGAAGGCCCTGCGGTTGGTGCACTTTCTGCGCGGGCGTTGCAGCGAAGTGCCGCTTCCAGCCTCGGTGCCGGCCAACGAGGAATCCTTCGATCCGGCCGGGCATCCCGACCATATGCTGAGGAACCGATCAAACGCCGGCCCCGGCCACGGCGCAATGGCTGGTGTGGTTTTCGGCACCACCACTGGAACGGAAGGTAGGCGGGAACAGGAGCATCATTTCTACCTGACGGTGGACCGGGGGCTCAAGGAAGTTGTCGATGGCGGTCTGCTGCTGTTGGCCGGAGTCCGCGAGGAGGTTTTCGAGTACCGCCGGGCTGTGCACCATTGCAGATTGATGGAAGGGCTGCTCGAGGGCAATCCCGACCATATGACGACGGCGCAGATGTCCACGGGGGCCTCGGAGGCTGCGCTGGCCCACTACCACGCATTGGGTGAAGCCGCGATGGCGCGTGTGCGGGAAATGCCCGACCGGGGCCGGACGCTGGAAGGTGTGCGCGAGGTTCTGAAAGCAGCGGGGGCCGGGCGTGTTCACCAGCTTTGCGCGGCCGAAGATACCGAATGGCTTGGGGACATCCAGCATTCCGACACCCATCCGCACAGCCATGAGGATCTGGTGAATGCGGCCATTGTGGAGACCCTGCGCTATGCGGGCGAGGTGTTGATGCTTCCGAAGGACCGGTTGCCGGCGGGGAGCCCGTTGGCG
>CAIYDY010000434.1 GCA_903925015.1 uncultured Acidobacteriia bacterium | reverse complement strand
TCTATCTGGACCGGTACTTCGGGGACAAATCCGCTCTGCTCGAGTCCCTGAACCACTTCTTGATGTCGAAGGTCTCCGTGGCACCGATTGTCCCGAAAACAGTCCGCGCTGCGGCTCCAAAGAAGAAGGCTACGGCCAGCACACTATTTGCCGAGAAGAACCTCAACAAACTCGCTTTCTGGATGGCAACGGGGAGCGGCAAGACACTCCTGATGCATTGCCATATCCGCCAGTACCTCAAATATTCGCGGCGGTCCGGCAATCGCCACGAACTGAACCGCATCATCCTCCTCACACCCAACGAGGGCCTGTCACGGCAACACTTGGAGGAGTTTGAACTCTCAGGGATTGAGGCGGATCTGTTTGACCGCGACATCCGGCTGTTCACTGCGGCGGGGTCTGACCGCGTCGATATAATCGATATCCACAAATTACGGGAGACGTCCGGCGAAAAGACCGTTGCGGTGGACCTGTTCGAAAGCAACAACTTGGTGCTCGTCGACGAAGGGCATCGCGGCTCGGGTGGGGATGAGTGGCTGGAGAAACGCGCCCGACTATGCGCTGATGGGTTTTCGTTCGAGTATTCCGCTACGTTTGGCCAAGCCATCAAGGCTGCTTCCGGATCACGCCAGGCCGAACTCGTCCAGACCTATACGAAGGGCATTCTCTTCGACTACTCCTATAAGTTCTTCTACCAGGACGGTTATGGCAAAGACTTCAACATCCTGAATCTTGCCGAGGAGCAGGAGACCGAAACCCGCCCACTGTATCTGACGGCCTGCATGCTGGCATTCTACCAGCAGTGCAGGCGGTTCGCCGACGGTCGTGCGGAATTGGCACCCTACCTGCTAGAATCGCCCCTCATGATCTTTGTGGGAGGTTCGGTCACCGGCCAGCGCCAGTCGCAGGAGGATACCGATCTGGTCCAAATCCTCAAGTTCTTTGCCGATTTCATCGGAAATCGGGCCGGGACCGTCCGGCGGCTTGAAAAGCTGCTTCGTCGGCAATCGGGTTTGGTCCACAAAGGCGAGGATGTCTTCGGGCGGGCTTTCCCGTTCGTGGAGTCGCTCTGGAAGCCGAAGGACGCACCCAGCCTGTTCGACGACATTCTCCGTTACACCTTTAACGCGCCAGGAGGTGGGCAGCTGCACGTTGTACGCCTGCAAGGGAGCGAAGGTGAAATTGGCCTCCGCGTTGGCGACCATCCTTGGTTCGGTGTGGTCAATGTCGGCGACGCAAAGAGGCTCCGTGATCTTTGCGAGGAACGTCGCGGCGACGACAAGTATGTCGTGGAGGACTTGGCCTTTGCCGATTCACTATTCGATCAGATCAAGCAGCCCGGGAGTGGCATTCGCATCTTGGCTGGCGCGAAGAAGTTCACCGAAGGCTGGAGTTCCTGGCGTGTTTGCGCCATGGGATTGATGAATGTCGGCAAGAAGGAGGGCAGCGAGATTATCCAGCTCTTCGGGCGCGGCGTCAGGCTCAAGGGCTTCCGATTCAAGCTGAAGCGGACCAGCGCTTTGGACGCGCTGGACTTCTCGGCAGAAGAGCAGCCGCAAGCGCATCCCAACCACATTGCCCTGCTGGAGACACTGAACGTTTTCGGGATTCGCAGCGACTACATGAAGGAGTTTGAAGACTACCTCGAGAACGAGGGGGTCAGTACGGAGGACCAGCGCGAGTCAGTTCCGCTGCCAACCATCCGTCTTCCCGAATTCGAGCGCGGCCGACTCCGCCTCAACGTCATCCGGCCAAAGGCGGGCATGCCCGCCTTCAGGGAAAACAAACGGCTGCAGCTGTCAAGCCTTGAGGGCCGCCTCTCCTCCAAGGTCTTGGCCAACTGGTATCCGCGGCTGCAAAAGCAGTCGTCTGTTACCGCCAAGGTTGCTGCCAGCCCTGCGCTGCACACCGCCCCGCTCGGCCCTGAGCATTTGGCATTTCTCAAGTGGGACACGATTTGGTTTGAACTCGAACGGCACAAGCGCGAGAAGGCCTACTACAACATCCTCCTATCGCCGGCATCGCTGCGGTCCTTGATGGGGGAGACGTGGTGGTACGAACTCCAGATCCCGAAGGATTACTTGGGCTTCCGCCTGGACCGCCTGCCCTTATGGCATGAGATCGTCACTCACCTCCTCAAAGGCTACCTGGACCGTTTTTACGCGTTTGAGAAGCGCGAGTTTGAAGCACCGTACTTGGAATACCAGTTGCTCCAACCGCACGATGACCTGATCTTGCGGGAATACCAACTCCTCATCCGCAAATCGGAGCGGGAGCTCATCCGCCGACTGCGCGCCCTGAGCGAGAAGTTTTCCGCAGGGGAGTTTGAGGGGTTCCGTTTTGACAACTTGGAGATCTTCAAGGCGGCACGGCACCTGTACCAACCACTGATACACCTCAGCCACGGGGCTGGTCAGGACGCATTGCTTAAAGTCGTCCCTACGCACCTGAATGAGGGCGAGCGGCAGTTTGTTGAGGATCTGGAAACGTACTGCAAGCGGGAGGCAAATGGCCTTCTGGAGGGCGTGGAACTGTACCTCCTTCGAAACCACAATTCCGACAAGGCGATCAGCTTCTTTAGTGAGACCGGCTTCCGGCCCGATTTCATCCTCTGGCTCTTGAAATCCGACTCGCAAACCATTGCCTTCCTGGACCCGAAGGGCCTCAGGAACCTCACGGACAACTTCAACAATCCGAAAGTCACGCTGGCACGCCGCATCAAGGACTTGCAGCGGGACCTCAAACGCAGCGATATTCGGTTGGAATCGTTCCTCGTCGCCCAGTCACACCGGAACGATCTTCGCTGGCCCAGCCCGGCCAACCCCGCGCGGGATGCCGACGAAGCGGACTACCGTGCCCACCACATCCTCCTTGCCAAGGACGACCCGACCGACTATTTGGAAGTTATGCTCGCAGACCTGTGCCGGTGAAACTGCTAGCTAGTTTCCCGCCTGATCCCCCGGCCGGGAAAATCGGGATCGGAACTATGCCATTCACAACTATTTTCCATCCATCCGCAAACTCCTGCAACCCCAACAAAAGAAGGAGCCAATCAGGGGTATTACGGTTGTAGTAAATGCGTGGCATGGTTCGTTTTCCACCCCCGCCCGGACTACAATGACCGCGCGATGGAAAACTTGACCCATACCTCCAACCCTACCCAAAAAGTACCCCGCACCGCGGCCCAAATTGCAGCATCCCGCGCCAACGGAGCCAAATCCAAAGGCCCGACCAGCCCAGAGGGTAAGGCGATCTCCGCCCGCAACGCCGAGCGCCACGGCCTCTTCTCCCACTTGGCCACCATCAAAGGCGAATCCCCCGATGAATACGCCGGCATCTCCGCCGACCTCTACGAAACTTGGCAACCCGCCGACGAATACGAGCGTTGCCTAGTCGACACTATGGCCACTTGCATGTGGCGCCGCATGCGCATGCTCGCCCTCGAATCCGTCACCCTCGACATCCAACTGACCACCTACGGCTGCACCAACACCGCCGACCTGTCCCAGACCGCCCACGCCTTCTCCACCCTCTCCCAAAAGGACGGGGCCTTTGAGCTCATCCACCGCTACGAATCCCGCTACCTCCGCGCCTTCGAACGCGCCGGACGCTCACTTATCGCCTACCGCAAATTCCGCCAGCAGGAACTTGCCGCTCTGGAGACAGTCCCAACTCCGGCAGACCCAGCCACCACCGACACCACCCCAACCCCCGAACCCGAAATCAAAAAAGACAGGAACGAACCCAAGCCCGGCCCCACCGGACGCGGAGCCCGCCGCCTCCGCAGATGGCAAAAACGCCACCCGGCCACCCAGTCGCCCACACAACCCTCCCAACCCGACCCCCAAACCGGGCTGTAGGGCGGGC
>CAIYDY010000433.1 GCA_903925015.1 uncultured Acidobacteriia bacterium | reverse complement strand
GTGACCGCCAAACACTTCGACATTCAAGCGGATTTCTTCATTGTGAGATCGCCGCAGAAAGATTGTCTCAGGAAGTCCTCGCCCTCTTTCCCTCTGAGACCCCATGACCGCCCTCTCCGACCTCTTTGCCGCCCCCCAGCCTCAGGAGAGACCCCGTGACCGCGCAAGCCGATTTGTTCACGCCCGCCATTCAAGGCATGGCTGAAGCCGCCTCACATGCTGACCCCGCCGACCTCGCCAGCGTCCGATGGCATATTGAGACGTTAGCCAAAGCCGGGCTCCCTTTTACCGCCGAAGACGTGCGAGCGCGGTTGAGTGAGGCGCAGCGGGATCGGTTAGACGCCTTCCCGTCTGCGTGGGGCGGGACATTCTTCCATATGCGTCGGCAACGCATTATTCAAGTCGCGGGCTGGGCCACGGCCCAACGGCCTGAGGCCAGAGGGCATGCCACTCGCTTGTGGGTGGGGACACAGGGAGAGCCCAAGTGACCGATTCAGTCCAGCGTCAGAACGAGTTAGCCGCGGCGAACGGTGCTCGAGCCTACCCCACCACCACGGCCCATCTGACCACCAAAGAGCGCGAAGCCCGCGCCTTGCAAGCCGAGCTTGACCGCCTCACCGCACGACTCGAAGCCGTGGACGCCAAAGCAAATAAAGTCGATCGCGCCCACGCCTATCCTGACGAGGACTAGCCCGAAGGTGTTGCGCTTCTCCATCATGTGTGCTACCTTCGCATCAGACGTAGGTAGACTTGCATATAGAATCTCATGTTAGGAGTCGTGTGCCCATGAGCCCTCAAGCGTGATTCTGCCGGAACTAGATGGCGTGAGTCCTACCGACCTCCAGCTTCGCCATCCCGCCCGACTCCTCGACCGCAAGACCGACCTGCTCCAGCCCGCCTACATCGGCGGCCCCGCGTTCCCCAAGAACATCCTCGCCCAACTGATTGCCTCCATGCAAGGCACGTTGAGCGATGCCCAGCACAAACAAGCGGACGAATACGAAACCGACCGCTATAAGAACCAACGCCTCGCAGACACCCGCCTCAAGTCCCGCCGCGCCAAAGCCCTCGCCCTCCTCCTCGCCCGATGAGCCAAGGCAAAGGGAGCAGCCCCAGACCATTCAGCATCACGCAAGCCCAATACGGCCAACGCTTTGAGCGCACCTTCCCCAAGAAAGCCCCCAGAAGCCTGCAAGAACGGGAACGCGCCGACGCCAATAATTACGCCGAACATGGCCATAGGTTGCGCCACAGCATGAAGTTGCACGCCCCGCTCGACGGCATGAAGTTCCCCGACCAGATGTTATCCACAAACAATGAAGGTTTGTGATGGCAGGTAGGGGCAATCCTCCGGGGATCGGTCGTCCGAAGGGCGCACAAAACAAACTCACCCGCACGATCAAAGAGGCATTTCGCGAAGCCTTCGAGCGGCGCGGTGGTGTGGATGCGCTTATCCAGTGGGCGAAGAAGGATGAATCCGCGTTCTACAGTCTCGTCTCCAAGCTCATCCCGACCGAAGTCGTGGGCCAGCTTGACGTGACGCTCCTCACGGTCGAAGAACGCAAGGCACGGCTCGCCCAACTGTTGCATGAGGCCGCGAGTCGATGACGGCAACCTACGCGCTCGACAAACTCACCGCAGATGAGCAGCGCGAGCTAGACCAACTCCTCGCGGCCCCCGTCAACTTCTATGAGTTCGTATGTCGCGCCATGCCGACCTTCGAGTGGTATCCGGCCCAGCGGTTGATCTGCCAAGCTCTTGAATCCATAGCCCGTGACGAGATTCGACGGCTGATGATCTTCATGCCGCCGCAGGAAGGCAAGACCGAACTCGTCTCGAAGCTTTTCCCCGCCTACTACCTCCAGTGTCACCCGGACCGTTGGGTTGGCATCGGCTCGTACTCGTTCGGTCTCGCCAAGACGTTCAGCCGGGCGGCGCGTACCTACTTCCGCGAAGTCGTCACCGACCTGAGCGACGAAGCCTCCGGTGTCGAGCTCTGGGAAACCCCACGCAAGGGCGGACTCTGGGCCGTGGGCCGTGGCGGCTCGGCAACAGGCCGTCCCGCGCACCTGCTCATCGTGGACGACCCGCTCAAAGACCGTCAGGAAGCCGATTCGGAGACGATCCGCGAGACGTTGCACAACTGGCACGGCTCGGTGCTCAATATGCGCCTCCAGCCGCAGAACGCCGAGATTATCGTCCATACCCGATGGCATGAAGACGATCTGTCCGGCCATCTGTTAGAGATCGAGCGCACGAATCCGAAGCCGGAACGCTGGCACATCTTGGAACTGCCCGGCATCGCGGAAGCGCCGGACGATCGTCCGCAGTATCCGTCCTCGTGTGTCGTCATCCGCGATTGGCGGAAGCCCGGCGAACCGTTGGGCGGACGCTATGGGTTGGATCGCTACGAACAGGTCAAAGTCGTCTCCGGCCTTCGGGAGTTTGAATCCCAAGTCCAGCAGCGGCCCGCGCCGTCGAAAGGCACGATCTTTCAGCGCGGATGGTGGAAATACTACGCGGCGCGCCCCACGTCCTTCGACCGCACGATTATCAGCGTGGACGCGGCGTTCAAGGATGCGGACGACTCCGACTTTGTGGCGATCCACGTCTATGGACGGCTCGGCACGAACGTCTACCTGTTGGAGCGGTGGACGGAACGGATGAGCTTCACCGAGACGCTGGACGCCTGTCGGTTGGCGGTCCAAGCGTTCCCGACCGCCGTGCTCTATGTCGAAGACAAAGCCAACGGGACCGCGATCGTGGACACGTTACGGCAAGAACTGCTCTCGGTCATCCCCGTGACGCCAGAAGGGGGCAAGGTGGCGCGGGCCTATGCCTGTCAGGGCGATGTGCAACATGGGCGGGTCTGGTTGCCGGAGACGGAACGGGACGGAGCCTTTGTGCGGCAGGCGGCGAGCTTCCCGAGCGCCCCGAACGATGACGACGTGGACGCCTTCACGCAGGCCATGAACATCTTCCGCATGGAGTTGCGCGATGCCTTGCTGGACGAAGTGAAGCGCAGCAAGCCCAAGGACGATATCCAAGGCCCGCTGCTGTTGACGCAAGGCAACCCCGCCGAACAGAAGCGCGAGCCGTTGTTCCCCTCGCGGTTCGGTCGGGTCAGGGTCCATCCGCCACGGCTCAGAGGCAAGAAGGGCATCACCGTCAACACGGAAAACCTATGAGTATCGAGCGCAAGCGGATTCGGAAGCAACTCGCAGGCACGAAGGGCGACTTGCAAGAGCAGATCACGCAATTGGTTGGCCTCACGTTTGAAGTCACGTCCGCGTTAGGTAAAGCGAACGATGCGCTGGGCGCACGGCTCGAAAAGCTGGAGAACGCGCTGAAGGCGGCGCAGGCGAAAGCAGGGGCCAGTCAAGGCATCATCACCCTCGGGAAGAACTGACCATGCTGACTGAAACGCAGACCGATATCCTCACGCATTGGAGCAGCGAGACGGGCGTAGCCTTGCGCCCCGAGTTCAGCGGCAGGTTTCTCCTCGCTGACGGCACGCTCACCGAAGATTCGAGGATGGTGCAGTGCCCAAGGGACGAGTACGCGAAGTTCCTCTGGCACATGGCCGCAGGGTGCTTCCTCTGTTGCGTGGACGAGGACGGTGCCCCGACGAGCTACCAGATGACGACGAACCCGCCCACCACCGATGTCGAAGGCGGCTACAAACCAGCGGAGATCGTGGTCGATACGGTGAGCGACGGCGAAACGCTCGAAATCGCACCAGTTGTACGCGAAGAGCCGTCAAACCCCGCGATTGGGGCCATTTCTGAGCCTGTCGCTGCACCGGATGTGATACCGCCAGACCACAACGAGGCGGAGTTTACGCCCGTCGCGGAGATTCCTGTTGGTGAGTGAGCCGATTGACTGGAAGGCCCGCTATCTCGAACTCGAAAGCGACCGCGACTACTGGCGTATCCGGTCTGCGGCGTGGCAGGAGCGCTATGAGATCGCGGTGAACGAGCAGGAACCGAAGACGGATACCTTGCCGCCGTCGCTCGAAATCGCCATCGACCGCGAATGCACGGGCCAGCCCAAGGACATCGCGAGAGCCATCCGCCGGGAAGTGGTGGAAGCCTACGCGAAAGCGACGGGCCACGACGATGAGCGGATTACCATCGCCATGAAACGGCTCAGAGAAGGCGACTCGGCCCGCGTCGAACAGTTGCTCTCCGGCTTTGATATGCGGATGGAGTCCTAGTGGGCAGTAGCGTCACGGGCGACTTCGCGAACCACGGCGTCTTGGATGGCGGGGAACAGCCACCCGGAGGGACCGACGACGAACGCGACGAAGAGCAGTCGTCTACGGACGAAGCGGGACGCGGGGAACTCTTAGACTTGGCCAAGTCTGACCCCGAGAAGTGCGCGAAGAAGATCAAAGCGTTGTGGGAGCAGCAGGACCCGGCAGCCAAACGCCGGAAAGTGATCTGGGACCAGCACAAGCTCTGGATCATGGGTATCCGTGGCATTCGAGCCCGGCCCGTGTCGACCGATATCAACCGCTGGGAGTTGTACGTCCCGCCAGGCGCGTTGGACATGCCGCCGACGTTAGACCAGACCGAAAGCCTGCTCGACAAGGTGACGAGCCATGTGTTAGCGGATCAGGCCAAGCCTGAATGCATTCCGGCGGACGATAGCCCGGAAGAGCGCGATGGCTCGCAGTTCGCGGAACGCTGGCTCGATGTGACGGGAGGCGAATCGGGTACCAACGATGCGCTCTTGTTCCGCACACAGAGCAAGAAGTCGGGCATCTACGGCTCAGGGTTCATCTATCACTACG
>CAIYDY010000432.1 GCA_903925015.1 uncultured Acidobacteriia bacterium | reverse complement strand
GGGACCCAACGGCAGAAAGCGAGAGAATGCGTTCAACGCCCAAAGCCTTCATTCCATAGATGTTGGCTCGGAAGTTCAATTCCGATGGCGAAATCCTGTGGCCCCGTCCGTGCCGGGCCAGAAACGCCACTTCGTGTCCTTCGAGTTCACCAACCACATAGGGGTCGGAGGGCGCTCCGAAGGGTGTTTCGATAATTTCCTCACGCTGTGCCGTGAAGCCGGGCATGGAGTAGAGGCCGCTGCCGCCGATGATTCCGATCTTTGCCATGAGTTCCTATTTTAGACCCCAGACACCGTCCGCAGTACTCCAACCACGCGCTCGATATCGTCCGGCGAGTTGTAGAAATGTGGTGAGAACCGCACCCACCCCTGCCGGGACGCCGCGATGATCTTGTTGTCCTTCAAATGCTTCACCATCATCTGCGCTGCGCATTCGGAAGTTATCCCCGGACGGCGGATACTGACGATGCCGGATGCCGTTGCTGAATTTCGGTCTCCCGACAATTCAAACCCAACTGCACGTGCGCCTTCCGCCAACTGGTCGGCCAACGCCATCACCGCTGGCTGGATCCTGTCGATACCGACTTCGAGCAGCAAGTCGAGAGCAGCCCGCACCCCGTAACAGCCGATCGTGTTCAGCGTCCCGCCCTCGTACCGCCCGGCGTCGGGTCGCAAAGTCATGTCACGGGAAGCGTAATCTGTGTAGTGGGCGAAATTGGTCCAGCCCAGCTGAACTGGTTCCACCATGTCTTGTTTGGACTGCCGGACATACAGGACGGCGCAGCCCTCGGGCCCGAGCATCCACTTGTGCGCGTCGGCTGAGAGTGCGTCGATGTGGGCGGCCTCCACGTCGATGGGGAAGGCTCCCATGCCCTGAATGGCGTCCACAAAATAGAAGCAGCCGTGCCGTGCGCAGATTTCGCCGATCTGCTCCAAATCCACACGGTGTCCGTTCAGGTAGTTGACGTAGCTGATGGCGAGTAGCCGCGCACCTTTGGCGGCTTCATCAATCTTCTCGGGCGGATCGAAGATCGACAACCAGCGCACTTCCACTCCCTGTTCCTCCAACTTCCGCCACGGAAAAAGGTTGGCGGGGAACTCCTCGGTGAACGCAACCATGGCATCGCCGGGTTTCCATCGGAAGCCTGTGGAGACAATCGCGACTCCCTCCGACGTGTTTTTCGTGATCGCGATATCCTCGGGACGCGCGTTGATCAGTTTCGCAGTCGATGACCGGACGCCGGCGTAGGTCGCCATCCAATTGCCGTAATGGTAGCTGCCGAAATCCATGGCGTCCTGCGCCAAATGCTGCATTGCCGAGGCACAGCGGCGGCTCAGGGGAGCCACTGCGGCGTGGTTGAGGTAGATTAGGTTCTTGGTGACCGGGAATTCCTCCCGGTAGGACCGCCAAAGTTCCGCCACGTTAATTGACTCCTTCCGAAAGCCGCTTCATCGGTTTGATCAGGAACAACAGGATTACAGCCAGCGCGAAGCAGAATGCCGCGACAAGGCCGAACAAAGTTGGCAACGGGAAAGACTCGTAGACGGAGGCGATCCGCCCGCCGATGAAGTTTCCGACCGAGGTCGCCAAGAACCAAACCCCCATGATCATCCCCACCGCGCGCGCCGGGGCCAGTTTTGTCATCGCGCTCAGGCCGACCGGACTCAGGCAAAGTTCGCCGATCGTATGCAGCAGGTAGGTTAGGGTCAGCCACCAGGGACTAACGTTCGTGGAGCCAGCCACCGGAATGAGAATCGCGAATCCCAAGGCCACAAAAGTCAGGCCGACCGTGAACTTGGTGGTGCTGGATGGCTCGTACTTGCCCAGTTTGACCCACAGCCACGCGAAGAACGCGGCCATCCCACAAATCATGAACATGGAGTTGAAGGATTGGTAATAGCTGGCTCGGAACGAGCCCCATAACGGCGAGTCCCATGTCTTGAGGTTTGTATTCCGCTCCGCAAACAGGTTCAAGGTGGATCCAGCCTGCTCAAACGCAGACCAGAAGAGCACTGCTGCGGTAAACAGAACGAGCACTGCCCAGAGACGCCGATTTTCAACCGCGGTATAGCTCTTGTCGGTCAATAGCCACCCGAAGAAGCCGACGACCACCAGTCCCAGCACCACGCCGAAGCCGTTCGAAATTGCCTCCGGGGAAACCGACAAGATGCCGGACTGCAGCAGGCCCGCCAAGACAGCCACGACGGCCACCGAACCCACTACAATCCTGGTGAAAAGCTTCGAATCGGCAGGGGTCCCGCTGTGCGTCAGGCCGGCGACTCCCAAATAGCGACTTCCAAGCAGATACTGGACTAAGCCCAGCGTCATTCCGATGCCCGCCGCCAGAAAGCCGTAGTGCCAGTTGATGTTTTCGCCAAGGTATCCGCAAACCAATGGGGAAAGGAATGCCCCCAAGTTGATCCCCATATAGAAAATGGAGAATGCCCCGTCGCGCCGCGCGTCGTCAATTGTATAGAGCGCCCCGACCATGGTACTGACATTGGGCTTCAACAACCCGGTGCCGATGATGATCAGCAGAAGGCCGACGTAGAAACTTTCGGTGAAGGGGGCCGCAAGGCAGAATTCACCAACCGCAATGAAGATTCCGCCATACAGAACCGCCTTGCGTTGTCCCATGACGCGGTCGGCAACCCAGCCACCAGGCAAGGTGGCCAAGTACACGGCGGCCGTGTAGAGTCCGTAGATTGCGCCAGCCTTGGAAGTGGGAAAGCCCAAGCCGCCATGCTGAACCGTAGCTGTCATGAATAGGATGAGGAGGGCGCGCATGCCGTAAAAGCTGAAGCGCTCCCACATCTCGGTGAAGAAAATCGTGGAGAGCCCGCGGGGGTGT
>CAIYDY010000431.1 GCA_903925015.1 uncultured Acidobacteriia bacterium | reverse complement strand
GGGTGCCGTGGCCAACTGGAGGGCGTGGAGCGTGGCACCGGCACCGCAAATGGCCTTGCCGGGCTGAATCTCGATTCGGTTCAGACGCTCCATGGACAAGACCCACCCGCCTTGGGGAACCCTGCCGCCCGTCACACCGGTACCCGCACCGGAGATGGTCACGGGGATCTTCTGTTCAGCGGCATCGCGGAGGATGGCTGCGACCTCCTCGGTGGAGGCGGGGGTGAAAACGCGGTCGGCGGTTCCGGTAAAGCCGGAGGCGTCCACTAGATAGGGGGAGTCCGATGGAAGGGGCATTAGTTCGAACTTCCATTTTCCCGCACGCGCTCAATTGCCGGGATGCCGAGGGCATGGATACCGAGGAAGAGGAACGTTCCGCCGGCAAGTGCCAACGGCCAGTAGAGCCACGGCCCCTCCGGCACCCGCGACCCGATGGCACCTCCGAGAATGGTGGGAACCTCCGCGCAAGCGGCCAGCATGAGCGCCTTGACGCTGCGACCCAACCCGATGCGCAAGATGGTTCCCAGAGCCAAGCCCTCGGGTAGCTTGTGGAGCAGGATGGCAATCCAGAGGGCCGAGGAAGCCTTGCCACCCGTCCCGACTGCCGCCATGCCCCAGCCGTCCACGAAGGCGTGCAGTCCAGTGGCGACGATCAGCGCAAAGGCGAATCCCTCTCCGTGGGAGCACGATGGGCAGACGGGGTAGCCTTGCTTATCGAGGATTGTCAGCCCGGCGTAGGCGGCCGCCACGAGTCCCAATGTGACCGGCCAACCGATTTCGCGGGCGAGTTCCGGAACCAGTCCGAAGACTGCCGTGCCGGCGAGCAATGCGCCGCTGACCGGAACCAAGCGGCGGGCGCGAGCGGAACCGGTGGACCAAATCGCCGCCACCGAGCAGGACCAAGCGATCAGAAAAGCGAGAATTGTCAGCGAACCGGCCATCTTCAACTGTAGCGAAGCACTTTGTCCGGTCCGCGCCGGGCCTGGGACAGCATTTCCTTTACGGGTTTCCCGGTGCTGGGGTCGCGCAGGTCGGGAGCGAGTTCAACGAGCGGTTCCAGGACGAAGAGGCGCTCGTGGTACCGGGGATGCGGGACGACAAGGTCGGGGCGGTGGATGACGGCGGTGCCGTAGAGGAGGATATCGATGTCAATGATCCGCGGACCGTTCAACACGGTCTTGCGGCGGCCCATTTCGCGCTCAATCCGCTGGGTGCGGGCCAGGAGGACGGCGGGCAGGAGGTCGCACTCGAACTCAGCCACCATGTTCAGGAACCAAGCCTGGTCCCGGAACCCGACGGGTTCGGTTTCGTAGAGGCTGGAGGTGCGGAGGAGCCGAAGCTCCTTGGATTCCAGTGCGGCCAAGCCAGTGCGGAGGGATGCTTCGCGATCCCCGATATTTGAGCCGAGACCGAGGAAGAGTGTTTTCAACCGGTTAGCTCCGGTCGGCGGGTGGTCATTCGAATCGACCATTGTATCCAGCCATTGGCTTCCACCCGCAGGTTGTGAAGGCATGGGCTGCGACTGCTGATGGGGCCAACCGGTATCGTGGCGCTGATTCAAGGCACTGAACACGGCAAAGGGTATCTGGCACCCTACACCCGCGCATTCGACGACTTCTCCGTCTTCGCTCTTTGGTACATCACCCGCCTCGACGATCCCGCTCCGCGGGGGTTTCGGTCATCCCCACTATCAGTTAGAACAACTCCGGCTGGCTCCCGACGCCCCCGAAGCGGCGCGGGACTTGGAAGTAGTCGTAGGCCCGTTCGGTGGCCATGCGTCCACGGGGGGAACGGTGCAGGAAGCCGAGCTGGATCAGGTAGGGCTCGTAGACCTCCTCTATCGTCTCCGGCTCCTCGCCGATGGAGGCGGCGATGGTGTTTACTCCCACCGGGCCGCCGCCGAATTTCTCCAGCACGGTCCGCATGATTTTTTGATCTATTTCGTCGAGGCCGAAGCGGTCCACTTCCAGGAGGTCGAGGGCGGTCACGGCTACCTTGTGGTCAATCACGCCCTTGGCACGCACTTGGGCGTAATCCCGGACGCGGCGGAGAAGACGGTTCGCGATGCGGGGTGTTCCACGGGCACGGCGGGCGATCTCCTCGGCTCCGTCGGCGTCTATCGGCGTCGCGAGCAGCTTGGAGGAGCGTTCGACGATCTTCTTCAACTCCGGTACATCGTAATGGTTCAGGCGCAGGACCAAACCAAACCGGCCCCTCAAGGGTGCGGAAACCAAACCCTGCCGGGTGGTGGCCCCGATGGCGGTGAATTTCTGCAGCGGGATGGAATGGGTTCGCGCGCCCGGTCCGGTCCCGATGAGGATATCGAGATGGAAATCCTCCAGCGCCGAATACAGCATTTCCTCGACGTCCGGCAGCAGGCGGTGGATTTCGTCGATGAAGAACACCTGGCGGTGCATGATGCCGCTGAGGATGCCGGAAAGATCCAGCTTTTTCTGCAGCACCGGCCCGGAGGTCTGGCTGAAGGGCACATCCAATTCCTGGGCGATGATCTGCCCGAGCGTGGTCTTGCCCAGGCCGGGAGGGCCGTAGAGCAGAACGTGGTCCATGGCTTCTCCGCGCTTGCGGGCGGCGTCGATGGCGATTTGCAGATTTTCCTTGAGACGTGTCTGGCCGGTGAAATCGGCGAGGCGGCGCGGGCGGAGTCCGGCCTCGAATTGCTGTTCGTCGTCGGCACCGACTGCCGAAACCAGCCTGGAGCTTTTCTCGGCCATTTACCGCACCAACTCCAAAGCTTTGCGAAAGAGGGGCTCGAAGACCTCCGGCACGCCTGCCGCGCGTGCCTTGCGCACCGCTGTTTCGGCGGCTCCGCGCTGGCAGCCGAGGTTCACCAAGGCCGAAAGGACATCCTCCTCCAACGCCGAGATGGGAGCTTGCGCGGGCTGGTCGGTGGTGCCTTCGATTGCTGGGAGCTTGTCGCGCAGTTCCAGGATCATCCGCTCGCCGGTTTTCTTGCCGACGCCCGGGATTTTGACCAGCTTGTCCACTTCGCCGCGGCGGATGGCATTCACCAAACCGGCTGCGTCCATGCCGCTCAGAACCTTGATCGCCAGGCTGGGGCCGATGCCGCTGACGGAAATCAGCTTCTCGAAAATAGCCTTTTCATCGGCGCTGTGGAAGCCGAAAAGCTGGATCGCATCCTCCCGGACATTGGTGTAGACGCGCAGCCGGGTCTCGCCGCCAACGTCGGGCAGCTTCGAATAAGTGGAGATGGGAATGGTGACTTCGTAGCCGACCCCACCCACATCCACAATGGCCTGGTTGGGGTGTTTTTCGGCCAGTATCCCGCGTAGCAGAGCAATCATGGAAAAAGCCAGCGCAATCGTGAAGAGTCGGGTGGCAAGATTATTGTACATGGCACGCAGGCGATTCTTTGTGGACGAGGTGCGCAACGGGCGCGCCGTCATCGGGGGGGACGATGCACACCACCTTGTCCGGGTGCTGCGGGTGGAGGTCGGCCACACGTTCGAAATCAGCGACACCAAGCGGGTGTGGCTGGCCAGGATCGACGCCGCGCGGAAGAGCCAGGTCGATTTCGAGGTGTTGGAGGAGCTTTCGGCAGGCACGCCGCTGCCGGAAACGATCCTGATGCTGGCCCTGGTCAAGTTTGACCGGTTTGAATGGGCCATGGAAAAAGCGACGGAGCTGGGGGTGACACGCGTGGTTCCGTTCCAAGCCAGCCGTAGCGACCAAGGGTTGCTGGAAGGGGCCAGGAAGCGTGTGGAACGGTGGCGGCGGATTGCGAAGGAGGCGTCCGAGCAGTCGCGCCGGTTGTGTCCGCCCGAGGTCTCGGACCCGGTCCGTTTCGATTCCGTTTTGAAGCAGTTGGCGGACCGGAGGGTTTTGTTGGACGAACGGGCGGGGGCTCCGGGGATGCTTCGGGTCTTGGAGAATATTGGTTCCAGTGAATCCGTGGCTTTGGCGATTGGGCCCGAAGGTGGCTGGACGGACATGGAACGAAACCAGCTGGAAGTTGCTGGATGGGTTGGGGGCTCGCTGGGTTCCACCATTCTCAGGGCCGAGACAGCCGTTTGCGCAGCGCTTGCGATTGCGGGTGCGGTTCGCCTGGGGTGAAAAGCCGAGCCCCCAGTGTGAGCACAGGATTGACGGCAGGGGGTGCCGATGTGCCAAACTCGGAGAGCCGCTTCTGAATTTTTCCACGGATGATTGGGACCACCATCTCGCACTACGAAGTCTTGGCCCTGCTTGGTGAGGGCGGGATGGGTGCTGTCTACCGGGCCAGGGATTTGCAATTGGGTCGGCAAGTTGCCATCAAGCGGTTGCTGCCGTCTGAACGGGGATCGGCGGAGCGCAAGAGCCGTTTTCTGCAGGAGGCGCGAGCCACTTCGGCACTGAACCATCCGAATATTGTCACGATCCACGACGTTGTGGAGGATCCTGCGGGGGACTGCATCGTGATGGAGTTCGTGCGGGGCCAGACGGTTGCGTCGCTGATTGCGGGCGGGCGCATTCCGGTGGTTGACACGCTCCGGATCGGAGTGCAAATTGCCGATGCTCTGGCGGCCGCCCATGGAATCGGAATCGTACACCGGGATCTGAAACCGGCCAACGTCATGATTACGCCCGAGGGGCTGGCCAAGGTGCTGGATTTCGGCTTGGCCAAGGTGGACGGGCAGGGAGCGCTGGCGCTGGGCGACACGGATACGACGATGTCGCTTCAGTTCGAAGGTCCCCGGACCACGGAAGGCTCGATTGTGGGGACGATTGCCTATATGTCTCCCGAGCAGGCCCAGGGTGGCAGGGTGGATGCCCGGAGCGATATCTTCTCGTTTGGTTGCGTGCTTTACGAGATGCTGACCGGCGACCACCCGTTCCGAGGCTCTTCGGGCTTGGAAATTCTGGCGGCGGTTCTGCGGGACACGCCCCGGGATCTCTCGAGCTGTGGCGTCTTTGTACCGGTGGAGGTGCAGGAAATCCTCACACGGGCGATGAGGAAGAGCGCGGCGGAGCGGTTCCAGTCCATGGCGGAAGTGAAGAACGCACTGGAAGATATCTATATCGCCATGCGGGCCGCTGGATTGGGACCTGCATCCATCATGGCCCGGCAGGCGTTCCAACAGTCGGTGGTGCATTCGGTTGCGGCATCGGATGCGACTCCGGTGCACTTGCGGTCTGCGGTGCAGTTGCCGCCGGGCAAGCCGTCGATTGCCGTGCTCCCCTTCCTGAACTTGAGTTCGGACAAGGAAAACGAGTATTTCAGCGACGGGCTGGCCGAGGAAATTATCAACGCTCTCACGCACGTCGAGAGCCTTCGCGTTACGGCGAGGACGTCGGCCTTCGCCTTCCGGGATGCCCGCCAGGATATCCGGCAAATTGGCGAGACCCTCAATGTGTCGAGCGTGCTGGAGGGGAGTGTCCGGAAGTCCGGCAACCGGGTCCGGATCAGCGTCCAGTTGATCGGCGCCATGGATGGCGCGAACCTGTGGTCGGAGCGCTACGACCGGGAAATGACGGATGTCTTCGAGATCCAGGACGAGATTTCGCAGGCGATTGTGGCGAAGTTGCGGGTCACGCTGAGCGAGTCCAGCGCCGATCTGGAGCGGAGCACAATCCATGTTCCGCCGGTGAAGCGGTACACCGAGAATCTGGCCGCCTACGACGCGTACCTGAAAGGCCGGTTCGAGCTTTACAAGATGACCCGCGAGGGTCTGGATGCGGGCAAATTGCTGTTCGAGGCGGCAATCCGGCTCGATCCCCGCTACGCACTGCCTTGGGAAGGCTTGGCGCACTGTCTGTATTCCGAGGGCTTCCTCGGGTTTGCGGCCCCGGCGGAGACGATGCCTCGGGCCAAGGATGCGATTGCGCGGGCTATTGAGCTGGATGACTCGATTGCCGAATCGCACGCGACGCTGGCCGTGATTTTGGCCATCTATGATTGGAACTGGGCCGCGTCGGAGCAGGAGTTCCTGCGCTCGATCCAGTTGAACGGGGCTTCGCCCGTTTCGCGGGACTGCTACGCGTTCTACTATCTGCGGCCAACGGGGCGCTTGGACGAGGCGATATCGGAATTGAAGCATGCGCTCTCGCTCGACCCCCTGTCGATTCTGTACCGAGTGCATTTGGGTTTCCTCTACTACCTGAAGCGGGAGTTCGACCACTCGATCGCCCAGTTCGACAAGGTGGTCGAAATGAATCCGGGGTACTATTTGGCGCACGCGATGATGGGGACGTCGAATGCGGTGCTGGGCAATTTCGACGAGTCGTTTGCCTGCTATGCGCGGGCGCGGCAGGCCGATGCCGACAGTAAATTTCTGGACTCGCTGGAGGCCATGACTTTGGCAAAGGCGGGCCGGAACGCGGAGGCTGTGGCCTTGCTGCGGAAAATTGACCGGAAGGCGGCGTCGGACTACGTGTCGCCGGTGAGCATTTCCTACGTCCATACGGCACTGGGGGACAAGACTGCGGCGTTCGCGGATTTGGAACATGCCGTGGCAGCGCGCGATCCGAATGTCCTGGGGTTGAAGTGCAATCCGTTGTTCGATTCGCTGCGGTCGGATCCCCGGTATCTGGCGTTGCTGCGGCGGATGGGGTTGGCGGAGTAGGGGCGTGGTCCCCGTCAGGAGGAGCAGGACGGCCTGAAACAGGGCGAACGCGCCAATGGACGCGGTCACTTTTGGGACCCCTGTTTGTTTTTTGACCTCTGTTTGGCGAGGCGGGCTTGCCGACGGTGCCAGCGCGGCGAGCGGTTGGTGACCGTTGCGGGGAGGGTGTGGGGGAGGGCGTTGTGCTGCGCGGCCTTGGGTTCGTTTGGTACCGATTTTGGTTCCGGGCTGGGCGTCGAAGCCGGGTCGGGGGCGTTTTCCCCAGCGGTTTCAGGCGTGTTGTCAGGAAGCAGGCTTGGGTTCGTTTGGTACGTCTTGCGATAGGCGAGGAGGCTTTTGAGGGCGCGGTCGTAGGCACGGGTGTGGCGGACCTCGTAGCGGTGGAGGAGGTCGAGGACGCGCTGTTCGTTGGAATTGTTGACCAAGGCTTTGAACGCCAGGGAATGGGTGTCATTTTCGTAGATGGGGACGCCGGGCGGGAGGCTCTGGATGGTGAGGGCGTGCTGCTTGCGGATGATGTGGGAGAGACCGGCGGATTCCATGCCGAGGGCCCGGGTGCGCCGCCAAATGGCGATGATCATGGTGTCGACAAGGTTGCGCTCGTGCTCGTCGAGGGGTTCGAAGTTTGCGTAGAGGTCGGTGGAGAGGTCGATGAAGGCCTCGGAGCGCTCGGTTTCCATGACCGTGAGGCGGCCGAGGAGTCCGTGGCGGCGGGAGTTTTTGGCGGCACGGGCTTTACCTTCCTCGGTTACGGGGCCTTGGGATTTGGCACCGTTGGCGCGGGAAGCGGCTATTTGGGCGGCGCTGCGGGGTCTGGTTGTTGAGGTTTCCGGGGTTTGGGTCAAGTTTTCCATCGCGCCGCGATTGTAGCGGGCGGAGGGGTGCAAAACGAACCATCGGACTTGGAAACTGCTGGTTCCGAAGCGCCTTTGGGGCATTGGAATGTGTGGCTTACGGGAAATTTTGGTTTGGTGAAAATAGTTGTGATGGATCTGGGGGCGGACGCGTTTTGCAAGCCTCGTGCAGTCCGGAACCTGTTGGGAAGCCGCTGTCTCAGTCGATCTGACGGGGGTGGCACTTGTTTACGACGGATGGCGTACGGGCCCCGCGGACTGGGTCAACCGCGCCCATCCGCAACGGCCACGCTCGCCCGCTTCGGTTCCCCTGCCTTCGCCCGCCAAGTCCCGAGCCGGGGCAGCATGCCCCGCACCTCGCGCCCCAGCACCCCGCACCCCGCGCCCCGCACTCGGCACCCCGCACTCCGTAACCCGTACCGCTAGGCCGCTTCGAGATCGAAGTGGACGCGGAACCCCAGCGCGCCCGCAATATTCACCAACGCGTCGAGCGAGAATCGGGACACGCGGCCCCTCAGCAAATCGTTCATCCGAGGCTGGGTCACCCCGCACCGACGGGCGGATTCAGCCTGCGTCCACGACTGCTGCCGAAGCCGTGCCGCGATCATCTGCATCAACTCAGCCCGCGCACCCAGATTCGCGGCCTCTTCCGGGGTGTCCGCGATGGCATCCCAAACACTGGCGTAGCTCTCGGTTTCCGTCATATCCGGCCTCCCAATTGTGCGAACCGTTTCCTTGCGATTTCCAAGTCCCGCTGGGGCGTCTGCTGGGTCTTCTTCTGGAAAGCATGCAAGACGTAAACAGCCTCAGCCCACCTGGCGAAGTAGACAACCCGATAGGCACCGCTTGGCTCCGAGACCCGAATCTCCTCAACCCCTGTGCCGATGGTTGGCATAGGCTTGAAGTCGTCCGGTTGGGCTCCGCGCTGGACCTTGTCGAGCTGGAACCCAGCGTCATGCCGGGCGTCCGCGGGGAATTCACGCAAGCACTTCAGCGAATCGCCGACAAACCGAACCGGACGCATACGGGCAGTATATCCAACTGGATATAAAACAGCAAGCCTTTCCCGCCCTGCAGTCCAATTCTTGTCACACAGGATGACTCATCAAGCTTGACACAGAGGGCAACTCCTCGAAGGTCTACGGCCCGGTAGTGTTGGTAGATCCAAAGGTCACTTACCGCTTGAGCGGAATCACTTTCTTGATGGCGGAGGGCGGCACTCTACGAGGAGACGTTAGCTCACCAATACCTCTCCCGGCAGCAGCCGCTTTGTTGTGCCGGAGGAGGGTCCCCTTTGGCAGCAGGATGGTCTCTCGTACCTGGGGACTTCTCGGCAAGCCGTAGCGCGTCTGTGCCTTAGGCGCAGCCAGCGCACGCCCGAGGTGTGAGTTGGGCGTCATATGCGAATTGGGTGCTAGACCACTCTTTAATTCCCGGTCCGCCTGCGCCCTTGATGTGTAGCGATTGACGGTCCGCGGTGAAAGCAAAGGTTTCGCGCGGACAGTTTTGTGGTTCCGGAGGTCCTGTTGCCAGATGCGGGAAGCGTTAGAGCGGCCAGCCGCAGGCACGTGGAGGCTGGAAATCATCAGCAGGCAAAGCACAATTCGAGTTGGCATTACATTCCGTCCTTTTTCGTGGCGGGCAAACCGGCCGAGGAAGAACTCCGGGGCGGCTTCGGGACGGCGCGTCCGGCCACCCGGTCGTTTTTGATCGCAGTGGCCAGTGGCCATTCAGCGACGACTTGGACCCAAGGGGCGTACGCCCTGACAGCGGCAGCCCGCCTAAGGAAGTCCTCGCGCTCGGAGCCGGACCCGGTTTTACTCGGAACTAACACGAGGTATGCTGTACTCCCCGGTGGTGGTGCCGGGAGTATTTGCCCGGTCGACTTCTCGCAATTCGAGACCCCGTCAGACACGGCTATGGTGAGCGTCGGTACCGTGTCAAGAGCGACGCGCGCAAGAAGATCACGCAAGGAAGTACAGTGGCCTCGCGTCGGCCCAGGTATCAGTTGGCTCCTCGCCGCGCTTAAAATTCCCTCGACTTCCTGTCTCAGGTGTTCGTTTTCGACGGCAGTTTTGGAAGCACATACCTCCGCAGCTTGTCGTACTCGCTGTTCCCAGACCCGGCGAAGCGCACGGGCGGCCTCGGTCATCTTTGGCTGAACGCAACTTGAGGCAGTCTTCGATGGAATTCGAAACGAGTAATAGGGGGCACTCGTCCAAGCGTCGGCCCCAAACCGGTAGAAGCTCCAAGTCTCGACTTTGGTGTCCGTCGAAATCCCCGGCAGTGCTTGCCCAAGGTCTGACAAGACACTGCGAAGTTTTTTTTGCTCGACTGAAGCCGTTGAATCGACAAAGATGTTCGCCCGCCGCATCTGCGCATTTGCGTGATGGGCGGAACTGATTACCGTGCACAGAAGGCAGGCCGTCACGAATGTGGACCGCGGGATACTTTTGGGCCTGATCGTCAAAAGCGCGGCTGCCAGCGACGTGCCAGCCTGTGCAGATATTACCACAGTGAGCTCATTTGTCACACCGTTTGATCGAGTGGTCAGATCGAACGAGGCGCTCCGGGCATACGGAGGTACACGCACGGTATTTGGCAATTGCACTAACGGGGAATTGCAGCCGAGCTGGATTTCTACGCCATAAGCGGTTGCTGGCTCCAGCAGCCTCAGTTCTGCTGACACAGACGAGCCGGCATCGACCGAGTTGACCCGGAGTTGGATCGTCACGCTAGGGGAACCGGAATCGTCGGCACGCCGATCCAGCAGGACATGCTTTTCGCACTTCTGGGAGAATGCCAGAATGTCACTCTCTAGGGCGCTTTCCCGAATGTGGTCGTTGGCCAGTTTCGCGGACCAGGCCCACAATTCACTCGCAGCGAACAGGACACCTGCCAACACTGGAGTGCAGATCGCCAGTAGCGACATGGCGATCGGCAGCAGGCGTCCCACAAGATCGGCCAGCTCCTCTGGAGCCCCCCTGAGCAGAAACACGATCGTCAAGAGGAAGAGTTCAATTGGTGCTACCACAAGTAAAGAGATGCGGATCCGGCGCGCTGCGAGTAGCGGAACTCGATCTGCATCCGTCGTGAGGGCTCTGGCGAGGCTCTTGCAAAGCTTCGCCATCACGACTGCTACGAAGACACCAAGTACAAAAGCTGGCAGGGGATGAAAATTCAGCTGATCGATAGCCAGCATGCCTCCGATGACGGCCTCCATCAACAGCAGGAACACCGCCGCCTCCCTGGCAGTCCGGCTCCACATCGTCTGATGGTGGAGAGCCTTCGGTACTTCTCCTGGTGGCAGCCCTGTGTTCCAACGCTCGGAAGCGCGTGAAAACTCAGAGACGGTGGCTGCCAACGACCGGCGGGTTGCCTCAATTGCTGTCTTGGCCCAGTCGAGTGCCTCCTGGTGGACTTTGTTGAGGTGTTCGGCCGAGCCGCCGTGCTGGAGGCTCTTCTGCCATTTGTGGAGTTCGTTTCGATAGTCGCGGTCTTGATTTCTCTTCATGATGCTCTCCTTGCTTCCCGAATCGAGGTGAACCGAGGTGGACCACTTCTGCTGGTCGTCCAAACTCGCCCCTTTTGCACTGCAGACGCGAAACCTTCCTTCGCTCCGCCGCGTCTGCCAAATCAGGCCATATGCCCCGTTCTGGTTCAATTCTCACCCAGAACAGGAAACAAGTCAAGGATGGAATTAAGATCAACCAAAACCGAACGCCCTGCCACCTCGGGTTGCATATGCCCATGATCCGGTGTACAATCCTTGATGAAGGTGGACACGCCCAGACTTGAGAAACATGGAAGAAAACGCGAACCCGCTAGACCATCTCCACGAACAAGGCACTTCGTCGAGTTCCCAACGAGACCCGGTGATCGTAGCCATTGCGGAGAAGCTGCGCGCTGCGCGCGACCGCGACAAGGCCCCTATGTCTAAGATTCTACAGGGGCTTGAGAAACTGGGATGGAAGACTTCATTGTCGCAACTGTCCCGAATTGAACGTGGAGAGGTGGATCTCGGATACGGGCAACTGAAGAAGGTCGCGGAAGTATACGGGATACCCCTGGTCGACCTTCTGGAGTGGAATACAGAGCCTCTCATGATCATCCGGAACACCCGGGGGAATGCCAAACTTCAAGAAATAGTGAAGAGCAGTGAGTGGCCGAAGCGGGAACACGATCTGCACCGGGGACCCGTGAGGGCGGGCAAGTATCGATACGTTGAACTTGAGTACGACCTCGCCGACCAGGAGGAGTTCCCCGGTAAAGTGGAGCGAACTGGAAGTTTCGATCTAGCCTTGTTCCGGCCAATGCTCGTTTCGGTCGGCCATACTACGCAGGCGGTGGTGAAGTCGTGGCTAGACGAACCGACTGCCACCCATCCAGCTCAGGAATTTATGTATATTCTCAGTGGTGAGATCGAGTTCTGGTACAAGCCCAGACAAGATGGGCCGCCTCTCGATTTCACACTGCACCAGGGAGACTGCGTCTACTTCTCGTCAGTTGGTGGGCACGCCCTTCGATCGACCGGCGATGGCCAGGCTCATCTCCTGGTGATTTCAGCCAACGTCCCGCAGCAGTTCGGTACACCGAAGGCAACCGCAGGAACCGTTTCAGTGGAGACCGAAAGATGAAAACGAAAATTCTAGGACTGGTGGCCGTACTTGGGGCCGTTTGCTTGTTGAGCGGCTGCAGAGCTCAGACTGACTCGGTTCGCGTCGGCGCTGTCCTATCGATGACGGGTCCGATCGCTCCTTATGGGAATGACAATCTAAAGGGAATCGAGACTGCGCGAGATTACCTCAACGCAAAGGGTGGCCTGTTTGGTCACCCGATCGAACTTGTTGTCAGCGACGACGGAGGCGACCCTGTGCAGGCCGCAACGGCAGCGCGCAGATTGTCTTCAGATCCGAGCATCTCTCTCATTCTCGGTCCGACCCGCACCGGCTGTGCGATCGCGATTTCGAAGATTCTACCCGATCTTAAGGTGGCGATGATTAGCGTGGGCAGCACTGGCGACTGGGAAAGTGCGTTCGGCGGGCCTTTCAATGAATGGACTTTCCGCAGTACTCGCACCGATACTTTTCTGATTGGCCCTCTGATCGCGGCCGCAAACAAGAAATTCGGCATCCGGCGGCTCGCAGTCATCTCCACCGGGAACGATGATTGGTCGGTGAGTGTTCGCAAGCTCTACCTGAAGAGCGCAGCTGAACAGCAAATTGATATCGTCGCGGATGTGATGCAATCCACCGGCGATACGGATAGATCTGCGCAGCTTTCTAAGATTCGCGCCGCCACGCCGGATGCCGTCATCGTCAACACTAACCCCAACGACGCGGCAGGGATCGCTGCGCAGGCTAGGCGGATGGGTATCAGAGCCCGGTTTATCGGCACGGCGGGATTCAGTAGCCCAGCCATCTGGAGACTCGCACCTGACGGTGCGCTCGATGGTACTCTCGTGGGAGAGAACTTCTACCTGGGAAGCACCCGAACCGTAGTGCGAGATTTTGTCAAGGCCTTTCAAGCGAAATACAATGTGGAGCCGCCGCCGTACTCGGCGTATGCTTTTGATGGCATGTTGATTGCGATGGACGCCATACGCCGCTCAGGCCACCCTAAGAACCGTGACGAGGTTCGCCAAGCGATCGCTGCGACGAAGAGCCTAGAAGGAGTGCTGGGTTCAATCACTTACGCTGATGGAAGGGGCGATGCTCGCAAGCCAGCGCTTGTTCTGGAAATACGGAGCGGTGGGTACCGCTTAGTCGAATGAATACGCGCCTCCGCCTCGACGCGATCAGCGTCAAGTTCGCTTGCTCAGTCCTCCTCAACGAAGTCTCTTTCGACCTAAAGAGGGGGGAGTTCCTCGGCCTGATCGGGCCGAACGGGGCAGGGAAAACGACTCTCCTAAATGTGATATCCGGCCTTCTGGAGCCAGACGGCGGGGACGTGTTCCTCGACGATATAAAAGTTACTGCTCGACCTGCGTGGGAGATGGCCCATCTTGGTATTGGACGGGTGTTTCAGACTCCGCAGCTACTTCCAAGTCTCACCGTCCAGCGCAATATTGAGATCGCAGTGGAGCGCCGGTGGCCGCGAAGTCCTTCTACTACCGGTACCCTCATGCCAGTGAATGATCTCCTGTCGCGGATAGGGATATCTGATCTGAGCATGAAGCGGCCGGGCGAACTGACGCTCTTCGAGAGACGACTGACTGAAGCGGCCCGTGCACTCGTCAACAGGCCGGGTCTGCTTTTGCTCGACGAGCCCGGCGCGGGTTGCACCGAACGTGAACGAGAGCACTATATGCGTAAGATCCTTGATCTTCGCCCCCCCGATTGCTCCGTGATTCTCATCGAACACGATTTTCAAATAATGGAGCGTTACTCGGATAGAGTAGTCCTGATGGACAGCGGTAAAGTGGTAGCGGACGCGACCTGTGCGGAACTGATCCACAACCCAATTCTGCACACTATCTACTTGGGCGATGATGTTGCTAAACATAAATGACCTTACGGTTATGCGCGCTGGCCTAGATGTCGTTCGTGGAGCGGCACTTTCTGTTGCCGCGGGCGAGTTTGTGTCTCTCCTCGGAACAAACGGGGCCGGAAAGACCAGCCTGACTGAGGCTGTCGTCGCGCTACTGCCCGCTGCCAGAGGGAGCGCTATTTTCGAGGGTCCAACGGGGCCAGTTGACCTACTCCGCAGCCTGCCATGGGCAGTAGTTCGCAACGGGATCGCCTATGTGCCACAAGAGAATCCGGTGTTTCGCGAATTGACAGTCCGCGAATACCTCCAGCTAAATGCGGACGCGCTGGGGTTAGGGCCGTGCAGACAGGTATTCGACGAACTATTCGAGATGTTTCCTCAACTCGCTGACCGCCAGCGGCAACTCGGTGGGACCCTAAGTGGCGGCGAGCAGCGGATCCTCGCGCTGACCAGAGTTGTTCTGCTAAAGAAGGCAATCGCTGGGTTAAATCCCAAATGGGTGCCTCTAGCCATCCTTGACGAGCCTTCGCACGGGCTAGCTCCTTTGATGATAGACAAAGTACTTGCCCAGATTGAGATTCTTCGCAAGCTCGGGGTCACGTTTCTGTGTTCGGAACAACAGATGGCTTTTGCAAGGAACATAGCTGGCCGCGGGTACTTAATGCGAAGTGGGCAGATCCTGTGTGAACTCTCTGCGTCCGACCTTCAATCGCGGAACGTTGAGCGGATGTACTTTGGACTGTCCACGTGAGCAACTATGATTGCTGAACAATTCGTCAATGGGCTCGTCTTCGCCCTCTCGTATTTCCTGTTTGCGGTGACTTTCTTACCTCAGTTCGGAATTCTCAGGATCCCCAATCTGGCGTTTGGTGAAGTGTTGACCGCTAGCGCGATGGTCGGCGTGGCCACGGCGACGGCCGTCGGCGGCGGCGCCTCAGTAAGTCTTGTGACCGCAGCTATTGTTGCGTCTGCCTTGGGCTCAGCAGTGCATTTTATCGGCGTGCGACCGCTTGGTGACGTCACAAATCCACAGTCCCCTTCTCATCTCACTTGTCTAATTTCCACGATGGGATGTGGCCTGCTTATTCAGAACACTCTCATTTTCAAGTGGGGGGGCAATCCGGTTCCGTTTCCGCGATTCACTGAGAAAAATGTCTTTATTTCTGGTGTGCAGATCCAAGCGACAACTCTCTTCCTGTTCGCCTTCGTCGTGGCGATTGGAGGGGGATTAATCGCTCTTTTGCACAACTCGGTATTCGGGGTGAAACTGCGCTCGATAGCGGAAGACCGGCGTCTTGCCGCTGCTACCGGAGTGAATGTGCCGCAGATTGAGATCACGGCGATTGTGGCAAGCTACTTTTGCGCAGGACTTGCGGCATGTTTTGTGTTTCAGCAGAACGGGTGGGTGTCGCCGTTTGTTGGGCTGGGATATAGTCTGAAGGCGATGATTGTGCTGGTCCTAGCGGGCAGGGACCGAATTGGCCTTCTTCTCCCCATCGCTGTAATCGTTGGTCTGTTGGAAGCCTATACGGTGGGCTTCATTTCTTCCGGCTACAGGGACGCGGTGGCCTTCGGCGCTCTCCTGCTTTTTGTAACCTTGCGAACCCATCTTTTTCGTCAGAAGGTGGCATTCTGATGTACTATGAACAGATCGTAATCATCCTCGTTGTGAACATCCTATGCGCACTGGGCGCCTGGATATCGCTCTCCTCCGGGGTCTTGGTGCTCGCCCTGGGCTCAGCATTTTCGGTTGGTGCTATATCTTCAGCGATCAGCCACGCCGAGGGAGTCGGTTTTCCCGTCGCTATCCTCACTGGAGCCACCTTGGCCGCTCTGCTAATGGGCATCGTCTATCTCCTCAACGCGCGAGCGTCGGGATTCGTGTTTGCCATCAGCACCCTTGCCGCAGCTGAAGCTCTTCGCGTACTTATAACGAATATTGACATGTTTGGAGGGGCGCTAGGTTTCACCCGGGTAAGGATGATGAACAGCTACTCGACAGCGCTGGTGTTCGGATGCGCGGTAACTATTATCGCTGCGCTCTTCGATAGGAACGGCGCGCGCGATTCGTTAGTAGCCGTAGCAGAGAATCCGCGTTTGGCAGTCACTTGTGGCATAAATCCCTATAGAGTACGTGCGTTTGCGTGTGTGACTGCTGGGGCATTGTGCGGCATGGGCGGAGCGCTGTCAGTCCACTCGACGGGCATTCTGGAGCCTCGCTCATTCGGATTTGAACAAGGCATGCAGATCTTGGTTTTCGGCATTCTCGGAGGGCCAAGGTGGTGGGGGCCGGTCATAAGTGCGATTGTCTTGACCATCGTGCCAGAGATCGCACAGTTCTCCCATGAAGTTCGCATGTTCTCATACTGCGCGATCTTGATCTTTGCTCTCATTCTCCTGCCTCGCGGTCTGAGTGGTGGTCTACTCCGCAGCTTGCCTCCCTCATTTGCGAGGACTTTCCGCTAAGAATCGAGCTCTGGTGTTATCCGATCTGTGCTTTTGAGAATGATGACTCTCGGGTTGACCGTTCCGGTCCATCGTGCGATTCTAACTGAGGACACCCTTGTTTCAATCTGGGAGATCTTCCGTGGGTTGTTGATTGGTACGAGGTCTAAACCCGGCAAGAATCCGCGAGCGCGCTGTTTGCCCCTGCAAAGAACGAGACGGACGACCTGCCGGTCCGACAGGTTCAGCAGTTGGCGAAGTTGGTGAAGGAGGCGTGCAGCGATGGACGACGCATCATTTAACGAACTGCTTTCGAGTATCCGGGAGGGTGGGGCGATTCTACGCGGGGAGGTCCCGGCAGCGCGGAGGACGGTGGTCCCCCGTCCTGCAGTGCGGGTGATCCGGGAGCGGTCAATCGCGTTTGCACCCTGAAGTGTGTCATTGCTCCGACGCTGACAGAGCATGGACAATGGGTATACAGTGGTAGCGGATAGATGGATTCGAGCCACCGGTTTTCGATTGGGATGTGGGTAACATCTCCCACATCGCTTAGCACGATGTGACCACAGTTGAAGCCGAGCAGGTCGTTCTCGGGGCAGCGGTCATGCTCGACACGTATGGCCAATGCCGCCTACTTTTCGCATTGGGACGCGGCGGCGGGGAAAGGGGGAGGAGAACAACCCACGCCTGAGGCCGTGTGAACCGTAAGCGTACGGCGAACCCCTGTTGAATAGGGCGCGGAGATCTGGTGGGATGGAGGTATGGGAAAGCGGGGATTGGGTGCGAAGGAAGTTGAGCAGATCGTGGTCGATTTCGAACGCAGCGGCCTGAGCCGCCGCGAATACGGCGAGCTTCGCGGCATTCCGGTAGTGACGCTCGACTGGTACCGGCGAAAGGTGCGCGCCGGTCGCAGTTCATCGAAACTGGTACCGGTGAAGTTGGCCGAGTCGGCGGGGCCGGTGATCGGCGGCGGCGGGATGGACGGATTGACCCTGGTGCTTCCGAACGGCCGCCGCATCGAGGCCGGCTGGAACTTCAATGACGACGCCATGGAGCGGCTGATCCGCATCGCCGGAGCGGTGTGATCTTCGGTCCCGGTCCGGCGACCAAGGTCCACATCGCGCTGGAGGCGGTGGACATGCGGAAAGGCTTCGAGGGCCTGCACGGCCTGGTCCGGGACCATCTGAATCAGGGTGCCTGGAGTACGGGGAAGTGGAGTTGTCGAACAACCTGGCGGAGAATTCGATGCGGCCGGTGGCGCTGGGGCGCAAGAACTGGCTGCATGTGGACAGCAGGAAGGCGGGGCCGAAGGTGGCGGCGATACTTTCGGTGGTGGAGTCGTGCCGGAGGCTGGGCGTGCCGGTCAAGGAGTATTTGGCCGATGTGCTGCCCGGGATGAATCGCCGGAAACTCCCCGAGGTCGCTACCCTCACCCCTGCCCGCTGGGCCAATCAACGACGTTGACGACGGGGGTTGGTCTTACGCTTACGAAAGACCAGAGCGCTCAAGTTCGCCTGGGACGGGAGTCCGTTGGTGACAGTGGAGTTGAAGAATCCCCTGTCGGGCCAGACGGTGGTGGACGGTCGCCCCTGAGGCGATTTGAGCCGCGCACGAGCGCCGAAAAAAGCCACGGCGACCTCGATCAGCCGGGCCGCAGCCGGTTCCGCTGCCTTACCAGCGCAAAAGCACGAGCTCAATCACTTCGTGAGATTATCTTCCTCGGCGCGATTGAAGCGCGTGTCAATCCCCACACTGCGCACATGCGTGGCTAACCCGAGCATCTTTAAGAACCGAATCCCAATCCAACTCACGTCCATCTCATACCAGGCAAGACCATGTCGTGCGGAGGTTGGAAACGCATGATGATTGTTGTGCCAGCCCTCGCCGAAACTGAATAGCGCCACGAACCAATTATTTCTTGAGTCGTCCCGTGTGGCAAAACGTCTGGTTCCCCAAAAATGCGTCAGGGAATTCACCATCCACGTGGCATGCAAGCCGATCGTCGCGCGGAAGAAGATGCCCCATAAAAAGAAGGGGAGCCCCCCCACTGCCAACAGCAGCGCCGCAAGCAAAATCAGGGGAACGTAATTATATTTCGAGAGCCACACCAGATACCGATCCCCGCAGATGTCGGGGGCATAGCGGGAGCACCGGGCAATATCACTATGGGTGGCGTCCCCGACCAGCATCCAAATAATATGACTCCACCACTTTCCATCCCTCGGCGTGTGCGGATCGCCATCCCTGTCGGAAAATTGGTGATGTACCCGGTGCGCGGCAACCCAGAACATCGGCCCACCCTGCAGCGCCAAGGTTCCGCAAGTAGCGAGAAAATATTCGATGCCCTTAGGCGTCGCGAACGAACGATGGGTTAAGAGGCGGTGATAGCCTATTCCGATCCCCAGACTCAAGGAAATCCAATGGAGAGCCAGGGTGGTAAAGAATGCCGGCCAGTTGAAAAAAAATTGAGCCGCGACGGCACCGACATGAAATGCCGCGAATACAGACACTGAAATCCAGTTGATTCCGTCTCGCGAGACGAAAGCTATTGGCGGCGAATCGACACGATTTCGCCTCCGCAGGTCCGTCATAGCCACCGCTCATAGATCAACATCGTCGTTAGCATATCGTTGCGGGAGTCATCTAAATCCTTATCAGTAGTGTCCGGCTATAAGTCGCTACCGGCCCGGATATGCGCGAGATCGCTTTTCGTGCGGCCAGAAGGCCCGTTTACCGCTAGATGCGTTCGCGGCGCGTGTCGACCGCCAAGAAGAGGTCGAGTTGCTGCGCCCCTGGTATTTAGGCCGGAATTGTCATCACGGACATTGCCCTTCCGATAGCGGCGTGGACATGGAAAAGACGGACCGGTCACCGGGTGTCCGCCGCATGGTGGCGCTGGTTGGCTCAGACGCGCCGTTTGATCCGGGACGACGCCAAATCGAACGGCTGGCAGGCCTCAAAGTGCCGGCCAAAACCGTCGAACGCACCGCGGAAGTGTTTCCACGTGGTGGTTCCCTGTGAAAATGCTCAGCTGTTCGCTGGGCTGTCTGGCGTAACGGTAATCGTCGTAATACGGCGCGCCGGGCTTGGAGCGTTGCCTTGGAAGTGCCCGTCACGGTGAAGGCTCGGCAAGGGTTCGACTCGACCATGCTATCGCTCCCTGGACTTGACCGCCATTGGAGACGGTTTGTCGCGCAGCCGACACACGGGCGCGAGAATGGAGGTCGATGGATTTTCGGATGTCACGCCATGCCGAATGGGAGATCGCGCGCCGAGGTATCGCGCCAGAAGTGATCCGCCATGTGTTGTCCGCCCCGGAGCAACGCATTGGGGATGATTCGGACGCGGGTTTGTTCGTGTACCAGTCGCGGATTCCCTCTGGCGACGGGGCGATATACTTGGTTCGTGTCGTCGTGGCTGAAGACCGCGTGCCACCTGTTGTCGTTACGGCCTACCGTACCAGCAAGATCGCCAAGTACTGGAGAGTTCCATGAAGCTTCTGTATGATTCGGACGTTGACGTCCTAAGCATCGTCTTTTCCGACTCGCCAGTCATCGAGAGTGACCAGGACAAGCCCGGCCTGATCCTGGATTACGATGCAGCGGGAAACGTGGTTTGCTTGGAGATTCTACGGGCATCGACGCGAATGGCAGACCCGAAGACGGTCGAATATGGAGTTCTGCCATCGACCGTGTGGCCGACACCCAGTTTTGTGCAGCCCGGGTAGCTTGCGTTGCCGATCATGAAGACGGCGACCGACACCGACGCCCTGTTCGGCTAGCTCCGGGACCGGACCGCCCCCGGCCCGGAGGGGCCCCGTCGCGGTCCTCCGCGTAGGCCCCTTCAATCCAGCGCGAATTTCCGTTCTCCTCACGAAGGTACTGAACGCCGTGTGGTTTTTTGGGTCGATGAACTCGATGAGGCGCCTAGCGTACAACGGCGCGCATACCGCCTCGCAGTGCTCGTCGAACTTCGCCTTGTCAAAAACATTCCTGCGGTCACATGTTCTGGCGACTGTTGCCACAGGCTGCCAGGGTCACGAACGACACCCGTGATTGTGCACGGTTTCAGTGCGCAGCCATCACCGGGGCCAAGGCCAGAAGAAGCAATGCTGTTTTTGGAGGGTGTAACTCATCTTACCTCGTGGTGGTTCCCTGTGAAAATGCCGTTTGCAGGTTAGAACTCAAGCGGGCGACAATCTGTCCATTGCGCTGGCCGCTGACCGTGGTGGCATCGATGCGTCCGAAACCCGCCGTAGGTACGCCGACGCTGTTACGAGTCGGCGTTTTTTCCGAATGGTCCCGCAAAAATTGTCGACTGTGTAAACGTTGCCGGCCGAGTCAACCGACATCGCCTTCGGACTCAGGAAAAGAGCGCCAGAGCCCGTGCCGTCGAAGTGGCCACCCGTACCGGGTGAGCCCGCGAGAACGGTCACGATGCCCTGAGCCGATGCCGTCTCTGCGAAGAGCACAGCAGTCAACAATAGCGTCACGAAACGGCAACTCATCATGCTTTCCGCTCCAGTCCCTGTATCAACCCGAACTCACATTCTACCTTCATTTGTTGCTACCCGCTTAGGCTAGTTGTGGCATGAAAGCACGTCGGTCGTCACTTGTTGAGAGTGCACCCAGAAACACAAAAGGCCGGGAACCCCGCCAAAGCGGTTGTTCCCGGCCATTTATGGCACTTTTGATTGTTTAGAAGTAGAACTTCGCCACAACCTGCATGTTGCGCTCGCCTTCGGAACTGCGGATCTGTCCGAACAGCGAACTGGTGATGGTCTGCGACGCCGGGCTCAGGAAGATCGGCGTGTTGGCCAAGTTAAACGCTTCAGCCCGGATCTGGATGTAGCGCTTCTCAGACAAGTTGAAGTTCTTGCTGAGGGAGAGATCCATGCGGGCCATGCCCGGTCCGCGCACGACACCTACACCGGCGTTGCCGAAGGTGCCGTTGGTGGGTTGGGCGTAAGCGGACGGATCGAGGTAAAGGGCACCCGGTCCAATCTGGTGGGGATCGCTCGGGGTTCCGATCACATTGGCGCGGAAGCTGCGTGCGCCCGTGCCGGAGGGATCGCCGGACATCTTGATCGTCAAGGGGAAGCCGGTGTGCGCGGTGAAGATGCCACCGAGCTGCCAGCCGCCGATTGCGCCATCGACGAACTTGTTCGCCGTGGGCAGGAACTTACGACCCTTGCCGACCGGGAGTTCGTACACGAACGACGGGACAAAGTTGAACTTGTCGTCGAAGTACGTGGGGCCCCATTCCGACTTCTGGTTGTACAGGTTCTGCCAGTAGGCCGACTGCGAACCGGCCTGTCCACCTTGTCCGTAGTAGCCGATCGCGTCCGAACGACCGTGGGAGTAGGTAAAGGCGACCTGGTATTCAAGACCGGCCTTCAACCGCTTCTTCAGGGTCGCCTGCAACGCGTCGTACTTCTGGTTGCCGATGGAGGAGGTGCCGGAAACCACGCTGATTGCGTTCTTTAGCGCAGGATTGCCCGCGAGGTACGGACCCGGCTGGGCCGTGGTGCCCACCAGAATCTTCTGGTTGTAGGACATGGGAACCATCAGGTGCGTGCTGTGCTGGCCGATGTAGCCGACGGTGAGCACGTTGCCCTGGGGCAACTGGTAGTCGAGCGAGAGGTTCCACTGCTGCGATTCCGCCGGACGAACCTTCGGATCCCAGATGCGGAGCGTTGCGCCCGCATACGGGTCCTTCTGGACAAGGGCGGAAAGGCCTTGGTCGAGGGTGGTCGGGGGCAGCGTGTAGGCCGAAGTGTTGTAGAGAGCGCCGTACTCCACGCCGTAGGGCGGGTTGAGCGTCAGGCGCAGGTTGGTGCCGGTCCCTTCCAAATAGGAGGAGATAGTGTAGGCGCCGCGAACCACCAGCTTGTCATGTGCAAAAGCCGGTGTGTAGGCGAAGCCGACGCGGGGCTGGAAATCCTTCTTGTAGGAGTTGTAGAGACCGCGGCTGTTGCCGCTCTGGCCGGCAATTTGAACCTGGCCGGTGTACTCGTCGAAGTTGGCCTGGCGGTTGGCGACTTCCACCCAGGGGGTGTGGTACTCCCAGCGGAGGCCGAGATTGAGGGTGAGGCGCTCGTTGACGCGCCAGTCATCCTGGAAGTAGAAGCCCCAGATGGTGGAGCGGTGGCCCCACGTGCCGCTCTGGAGGCCGCGGCCCATCGAGTCCGGCAGTCCGAGCATGAAGTCGGCCTCGCCGATCAAGGTGCCGGTGGGGGAAGTGGCGTTTGCGGCCGTGAAGCGCCCGCCGAAGTTGATGAAGCCGCTACGGCCGTTGTTGCCGGCGTAGAAGACATTGATCCACTCGCGCAGGGCCTGTCCGCCCATCTTCATGGCGTGGCGTCCCTTGTTGATGCTCAGGTTGTCCGCGTAGTGGAAGGTGGTGTTTGCAAACAGCTGCTGGATGCCTATATTGGCGTTGCCCAAGGCGCTGGCGAAGTTGAAGCCGGTCAGCGAGAGGAGGCCGGGTCCGGCGTTCTTGATGCCAGCCGCAGCAGCGATGTCGCCTGCGCCCTTGTCCGCGCCGCCGTTCATCAGCAACGTGTTGTTGACGCCGAAACGCGCCTCGTTGACGATCGCCGGGGAGATGGTGCGGGTCCAGTTGATGACGCCGTTTTGGAACGGCGAAGTATTGAAGCTGTTGTAGAGGAACGGCAGGGTGTTGATGCCGGGCGCGTCCTGCCGACCCTTCGACAGACGGGTGGTGAAGTAGTCTTTGTCGTTCGGGCGGTAGTCCAGTTTGATGTCGCCCTGGTCGGACACCAGCTTGCTGGCCGAAGAGTACTGGTAGTTGTTCTGGATGGTGCCCTGCAGCGGTGTCGGGTAGATCGACGTGTTGTTGAGCAGTTTGACCGCTGCGGAGTTCAGAAGGCTGGCCGGAATGATGTTGCCAACGAAGGGTGCGCGGGCCGTGCCGGTCAGCGCGAACGGATTATACAGCTGTACCGTCTTGTTGAATGCGACGCCGTTTGTGGTCTGGGTGGCCGGGTTCAACAGCGAGGAGAAATCGCCGTTGCGCCATGCCGTCGGCATCACGCTGGCGTTGTTGATCACCGGGGGGACGGACTGGCGCAGACCCTGGTAGTCGGCGAAGAAGAACAGCTTGTCCTTGATAACTGGTCCGCCAAACGTGCCGCCGACTTGGTTCCAGCGGAGGCTGGTGCGGGGAAGACCCTGCCAGTTGCGGCCCCAGTTGTCGGCGTTCAGCTTGTCGTTGCGGAAGAACTCGAAAGCGTTGCCATGGAACTTGTTGGTACCGGACTTGATGACGACATTGATGATGCCGCCTTGGAAGTTGCCGAATTCGGCCGACGCGTTGTTGGTGATGAGCTTGAACTCCTCGATGGCGTCGGGATTGGGCTGGTAGGAGACCAGATTGTCGGAGGCGAAATTGTTGTCGGCACCGTCGAGGAGGAAGTTGTTCGATTCCTCACGGTTGCCGTTGACGTAGGGACGGCCACCGCCTGTGGTGCGCTGGCCGCTGTTGAAACTGGCCGGGTCGACCGTGGTGACGCCCGCTGTGAGCAGGGTCAGGGCGACCGGGTTGCGGCTGATCAACGGGGTGTTGGTGATCGTTGTTTCATTGATCACCGAGCCGACCTGCGTGGTGTCGGTCTGCAAGGCCGGGGCCTCGCTGGTGACCGAGACTTTCTCGGAAACGTTGCCGATCACCATCGGCACATCGATGCGGGCGCGTTGGTTGAGTTCGAGGGTGATGCTGGGCAGGGACCAGATTTTGAAACCGGGGGCTTCCACTTCGACCGAGTACGATCCGACCGGAACGCGGGGGAAAAAGTAGATGCCGTCGGTGTTGGTCTTGGAGGACCAGTCGGTACCGCGGGTGAGATCCTTGGCCTTGACCGAGGCGTTCGCTATGGCCGCACCCGATGGATCGGTTACGCGGCCGGTAATACCAGCGCTGACTTCCTGGGCCATGAGCGGCCCGGATGCCAGGATCGCCGCGCCAAAAATTGCGGCGGCGACTAAATTCTTCGTCATTTGGAAAGACTCCTTTCGAAACACTTCTAAGCTTTATTCTAGTGTGCGGGGTGGAAATGCCGGTGTCAATGTCTGTTGCAATTGGATGACCGAAACGTCCAAGAGGAATTTTAGGACTGGAAGGCTGTCGATACCGGAAATTCTTGGCCTGGTGCGAGAAGGGGTGCCACCGATTCGGTTTCGTCGTAGACCGCAACGGAATCATAGGCACCGTTTTGCGGATCGCGGTGGACGATGAGCTTGCGTTCCCGGATGTCCACCACCCAATATTCAATAATCCCGGCCCGGGCGTAGAGGGACGCCTTGGTCTTGCGGTCGAAGGTTAAGGTCGTATCTGCAACTTCTACGGCCAAATGGATATCTGTTGGCTGCGGGTGGGCGAAGAAGAATTCTTTGATCTGTCGTTTGAGCACCAAAAGATCGGGCTCTGGCTCGTTCGTGGGATTATCCTGCGGAGTCACATCAATCGGGCCTTCCTGGACCACAAACCCGATACCAAAGACTCTGAGTAGCCAGCCATGGAGCAGGGCGACGGCAGCGACATGCGGCCAATTCTTCGACATTTTGTTAATCAGGTCCCCTTCCACCAGCTCGTAGCGGGTCAAGTCCAATCCGACCGATTCCATCGCCGCGCACTCGTCGCGGGTCCAGCGTTTGCGGGGTGGTTGGGCGGTGGCTGCCGTTTGTTGGTCGACGGGAGTATCGGTGAGCAATGCTGGCATGAAACCCTCTAAACGCATTGTAGCCGCAGAGGGTTATGATAGTGCAGATCAATAAGGAGATCCAATGAAGAGAACCGTCGTCCTGTTTGTTGTCCTGTCAGCAACCGCAGTCATGTCCTACGCCGCGTCCGCAGCGACGTTCGTGGACCACGAAAAGGTTGCAGCCGCGCTTGCGAAGGGCGGGACACTGGTGACCGCAGCGGACCTGCTGGTCTCCGGCAGCCACCGCGACAAGGCCGGCCAGGTCGAGGTGCACGACAAGGAGACGGATATTATCTATGTCATCGACGGGACGGCAACCTTCGTCACCGGCGGCAAGATGATCGGCGGAAAGATGACCAAGCCCGACCAGCACGTCGGCACCAGCGTTGATGGCGGCGAAACCCATCATTTGGTCAAAGGCGACGTCATTGTCGTGCCCGCAGGCACCCCCCACTGGTTCAAGGAAGTGCCAGCGGCCATCAGTTACTACGTCGTTAAGGTGCTGAAGCCGTAGCCACTGCGGCCCCGATCCCGACCCGGCGCTACCGGGCGTACTGCACGATGTTGAAGCTGCCCTTCTCCGTTCCAGCTGCGGTGAACGTGGCCACTATAGCTCCAACGATTTTGCCTGCGGACTGAACTCCGGACTGGGATTGGAGCGGAATCGGGGTCGCTTTGCCCGTGAAGTTGAACGTCTGGCTGAGGCCTTCCGGAAGCGAGAAGTCGGCCCTTCCCGTTAGGTTCAATGAGCCGTCGCCATTGATCGTCAAGCTGCCCGAAACGGTGCCGGACGTACTGTTGTAATTGTTGGTGATTGCGCAAGTGGTCGTGTTTCGGATCTGGATTCCGGTAACGGAAGCGCTGCCCGAAAACGTGGTGCTGGTGGCTTTGACGCCGCTGATGACGAAGGTCAGGATGCCCGAACTGAAGAAATTGCACGAACCGCCGCCGTAGGAGTAACTCGGGGCGGCATCTCCGGACTGCGTCCAAGTGCCGTTGAGGAAGGTGGGATCGTTGCCCGCGGGACCCGCAGTGCCGCTGACTGTAACGGTCACCGTCTTCGTCACAGTGTTTCCAAGCGGGATCGGACAGCCCGGGTTGGCATTGCCGCTGTCGTACACAAGGTCCACCACGGTCAGCGTGTACGTCGTCGTCACTGTCGGCGTCACCTGCACGCTGCCCGACCCGTAGTTTGTGATCCGTGGAATACCCCCAACGCAGGCACCGTATGGCTCCAGCGCCAGGTAATGGGCATTCGACGTGTTCCACGAGAGCGTCACCGGCGATCCCGACGCGACCGTGGGAGAGGATGCCGTAAAGCTGTTGATCGTCGCCACAGGCACAACGGTAACCGTCTGTGTTTCCTGTTGCGTCGATCCGTCGGAACTCTTGTACACCAGCACGTACTGGGTCGTCTGGGTCGGTCGCAGATCCACGGAACCTGAGCTTGCCACCTGGCCGAATCCCGGCGTGATGGTCACTGTGGGACAACTGGTGCTCCAGCTCAAAGTTGTCGTCATGCCCGGCTCAATCGTCGTCACCGAGAGTTTGCTGTAAGATCCCACACGGATGCCAAAGCAGGACTGCGTCGTCGGCGGTTGCGCCGATACGATGGTGACTCCCAGCGCCTTGGTGGCGATGTTCCCGGCCGTGTCCGAGATCTGAGCAACAAAACTGAAACTTCCCGCTGCCGACGGCGTGCCCGAAACCACGCCCGCCTGGCTGAGCGACAGACCGCCCGGAAGAGCACCTGAAGCCACAGTCCACACGAATCCGCCTGTGCCTCCAGCTCCCGACAATGTCTGGCTGTAGGCCGTTCCAACAACGCCGTTCGGCAGACTCGCCGTCGAAATGGTCGGAGTCACCGCCGCACCTGCGGTCAGCGAAAAACTTGCCGGGCCGGTTTGGGTCTGGGCGTTCCACACTTTCACCTTCATCGCGTCGCCATTGGAGATGCTGTAAGTGGACGGACCATAGGCCCCTGTGAATCCTGCCACAACGATCTTCGTATCCGTCCACGACGTCACATTGAGGGTCACAGTCTCCGAACCGGTGCTGTTGCTCAATCCGGCGTTCCAATTCCTCGTCGTGTCCGTGATTTCAATGAACGTCGAATCGCCGTTGTACGCGGCCTGTGTGCCGAATCCGCTGCCCGTGATCGTGATGGTCTGTGTCTGCTGCGGCAGAATCGCCGTCACACCGGAGATCACCGGCCCCCCCGCAGCGGTCGCCCCCGGTGCTGCGGCCCCCGGTGCAGCGCCCGCTCCCTCCGGCGGTAGCGAACTGAAATTCAGCGTCGGGTTGAAGCTCAGGCCCAGTACGTTGATCTGGCCGCCCGACGGGGTATCGAACTGCAGATTGCCCCGACGGTTGGCCGCCCCCGGATATCCGGTTGGCACCACCACGGCCGTATGGCCGTGTGCCGGCAGCGCGATTGAATCGGAGGCGATCTTGAACCCTTTGTCGTCCCGGATCGTCAGCGGGATGGACGTCGCCTGACCGGACACGTTCGCGATAGCCACACCAGTCGTGTAACCCGCCGTATTGTCAAACGGGACCGTGAAATTGGCCGGATTCCTGGTTTCCAGCGGCACCACCGCCTCGTTGAGGTTGGCTCCCGACGTCAGACTGAACACGGCGAAACCCGCCACACTCCCGTCCGAACGCACCTGAACCCAGCCAGCCGACGTGCCTGCCATGAACCCGGACCCCGCCGTCCGCACCACCCATTGTTCACCGGCCCCCATTGTCGTGTCGAGTGAAGTGCCGCTCCTGGCCGAGCCCCCTTGTGGAAACGTGAACGGGAGAAACAGGGGTGCGCCATCGTCCCCGTAGAAATCGAGGTGAACCTGCGCCGTCGATGTACCGTTGTTATGCAGGGTAATGGTGGTCGCCCAGCCCCCGCCTGAAACAAGCTGGGCGAACGAGCCGACCGGCGGCAATTGGGCATGGGCCACTGACGCGGCTAACAAGCCAAGAACGCAAAGCAAACCGCCCGCCGGGCGTCCAAGTTTTCGCGGGGAGCTCAGTGCAATGCTCATAGGTGTTGCCCTAATGATAATCCATTCCACTGCCTTCGGACCCGCGGTTTCAATGTAGGCGAAGATTCGCGAAGATCATAATTCCGAAGCAAAGTGGGCCCGATTGACCTAGGTTTCAATCATTGTATCGGGCACCCAGGAAGGCGATTCGGTCACTGTAAACCCGGTAAACCAGCCGGTGCTCACCATTGATCCGTCGCGCTCACTGGTTGCGGTCAGGTCCAAACTCCCGCCTGATCTCGTCGGGAGTGTATTTTTGCAGTTTGCGGGCTTCCGCCCGACGCAACGCCCCCAAGTGTATGTCCGAAAATCGACCGAAGCTTTTTCAAAGACATTAGGCAATGAACGCGTCGGCCACCAGGAACGTCGGCCCCTGGGCAGCACTCCGGCCAAACTCAGGCACAACCCGCATCAAAAAGGCCCTGCCTGTTGTGGAAGAATAGTATGGAAACAGGAGATCCATGATCAAGCTCAAAATCAACGGGCGCGAGAGGTCGTTCGACGGCGACCCCGAAATGCCCCTGCTGTGGTACCTGCGGGATGAAATCGATTTGACCGGCACCAAGTTCGGCTGCGGCGCGGGTCTTTGCGGGGCCTGCACGGTCCACAAGAACGGCGAGGCCGTCCGGTCCTGCCAGACTTCCATGAAGGATGCCGCCGGCAAGTCCATCACCACCATTGAAGGACTGTCGCCCAACGGCCAACACCCGCTCCAGAAAGCTTGGATGGAGGCCAACGTGCCCCAATGCGGCTACTGCCAGACCGGCCAGATCATGCAGGCTGCCGCATTGCTCAAGAAGAACCACAAGCCGTCCGACAAGGAAATCGACGACGCCATGTCCGGCAACATCTGCCGCTGCGGCACGTACCAACGCATCCGGTCCGCCATCCACGCGGCCGCGAAGGAGGTTGCATGAGCGACAACATCGAAAACGGCTTGATCGAGAACGTGTCCCGCCGCAGCTTGATCGGCGGCGTTTTCTCCGCCGGAGCGCTCGTGCTCGCTGCCCGCATCCTCCCCGAGGAAGCCTGGGCCGACACGAACGAGTACCACGGCAAGGCCGCGTCTTCGGCACTCCGCCCCAGCATTTATCTGGGCGTCGAGCCCGACGGCACCGTCTACATCGTCACCCACCGCTCCGAAATGGGTACCGGCATCCGCACCACGCTTCCCTTGGTGGCCGCGGACGAGTTGGATGCCGATTGGAGCAAGGTCAAGATCGAGCAGGGCTTGGGCGACAAGGCGTACGGCGATCAGAATACTGACGGGTCGAAGTCGATCCGCGGCTTCTTCGAGGCCTTCCGCGAATCCGGTGCCGCCGCGCGCATGATGTTGGTTTCCGCCGCCGCCAAGCAGTGGAATGTGCCGGAATCGGAGTGCGCGGGCAAGTTCCACGAAGTGGTACACACCCCCACGGGCAAAAAGCTCACCTACGGTGCCCTGGCGACCGCTGCGGGCAAGCTCCCCGTCCCGAAACCCGCCGACGTGAAGTACAAGCCGAAGAGCGAGTGGCGCTACATCGGCAAGGAATCGAAGATCGCCGACCTCGCGGATATCTGCATGGGCAAGGCCACGTTCGGTATGGACATCAAGCGTCCTGGCATGCTCTATGCCTCGATCGAGCGTCCGCCGGTGGTTGGCGGCAAGGTCCAATCGTTCGACGACAAGGCTGCCCGGCAGGTGAAGGGTGTCAGCGGCGTCGAAACTATTGACGCGTTCAAGCCCCCCTACACATTCCAGCCCCTGGGCGGCGTGGCCGTCATCGCCAACAGCACTTGGGCCGCCATGCAGGGCCGCAAGAAGCTGATCCTGCTCGACGACAACCTGCTGGCCCATCCCGAGGCGCTGAAGCTGATCGAGGATCTGGCGCGGCGCGGCGTGGCCGTGAACTTCAACCAGACACTGGACTTGCGGCTATTGACCCCCGAGGCGGCGGCGTTGCTGCGGCGAATGGACTGCGCCAATTCCGCCTTCACCCGGCGCAACTTGTATTTCAGCCTCAACGACACCCGCCATCTCGAGTTGATGCGCGAGCGCTACGCCCTGCTGCAGGCGCGCCATAAGGACAACGTGGCGTTTGTGTGC
>CAIYDY010000430.1 GCA_903925015.1 uncultured Acidobacteriia bacterium | reverse complement strand
CAAACTCTCGTTCCGACAGGGTTATTTCGCGGGCAAGACGTTCAGCAAGTTCACCAGCGCCGACAAGGAACGCCAGCTGGAGGACGCGCTGCTGCTGGGCGATCCCATCACGGAATTGACCATAGCCATGGAGGTGGACTACTTCCAGATGAACCGCGCCGAGTATTTCGTGCCGGTGACCGTCAAGATCCCCGGCAGCGAGTTGGCTCTGGCGCGCAAGGGCGGTGCGGAACGGACGCTGATCGATTTCATCGGCGAGGTGAAGGACGAATACAACACCACCGTCAGCAATGTTCGCGACAAGGTGGACATCCGCCTCAGTGGCGAGACCGCGGCGGAGTTGTCCAAACACCCGATCCAGTACGATACCGGTTTCACCCTGCTGCCCGGTACCTACACGATCAAGTTCCTCGCGCGTGATGACGAAACCGGGCGCATCGGGACCTACATCAATAAATTCGTCGTGCCGAACTTGAACAAGGAGGACAAGCGCGTTCCGATCAGCTCCGTTGTGCTCAGCAGCCAGTTGGTCGACATGAAGGACGCGCTCTTCACTGCCAAGGACCGCGACAAGACGGCGTCGTCCAATCCGCTGCTCGATGCCGGGCGCAAGCTGCTGCCGAATGTGACGCGCGTGTTCCCCAAGGGCCGCGACATGTACGTCTACCTGCAGGCCTACCAGCAGAACACGGAGAAATTCCAGCCGCTGGTGGCGTTTGTGACTTTCTACAAAGGCCAGACGAAGGCGTTCGAGACACCTCCGCTGCCGGTGACCGAAGGCCAGGCGAACAGGCTGAAGACGGCACCGCTGAAGTTCGACATCGCGCTGGGGAAACTGCCGCCGGGGCGCTACGAGTGCCAGGTGACCGTGCTCGATCCGGGAAGCCAGAAGGCGGCGTTCTGGCGCGCGCCAGTAATGATCGCCCCGTAGCCGGATCGTGCTAGACTTTCCGGCATGCGAAGGTCGCTGCTTCTGATTGCGGTTGTGCCGGGGTTCCTGTGTGCGCAGGACCGGATTCTGGGACGTGTTGCGGCGCATGCCCCGCAGCTGGAAGCCGTTTCGCGCAAGATTTGGGAGTCGCCGGAGTTGGGGTTCCATGAAGGCCGCAGCTCGGCGCTGTTGCAGCAGGAACTGAAATCGGCGGGGTTCACGGTGAAGGCCGGCGTCGCGGGCATGCCGACCGCATTCACTGCGGAAATCGGCAGCGGGAAACCCGTCATCGGGATTCTCGGTGAGTTCGACGCCCTTCCGGGGCTTTCGCAGAAGGAGCAGGCGACCCGCTCCCCTATTTCCGACGGCGGACCCGGACACGGTTGCGGCCACAATCTCCTGGGCAGCGCCACCGTCCTGTCGGCCATCGCCATCAAGGAGGAACTGCAGGCGCGCGGCATCCGGGGCACGCTCCGGTACTACGGTACTCCCGCAGAGGAGGGTGGCAGCGGCAAGGTCTACATGCTCCATGCCGGACTCTTCAAGGACGTGGACGCCGTACTTACTTGGCATCCCGGTTCCGGCAACCAAGTCGACCTGGGCTCCAACCTCGCCATCGATTCCGCGCTGTTCCGTTTCTACGGAACTCCCGCGCATGCCGCGATTGCGCCTTTCCGGGGCCGGTCGGCGCTCGACGGGGCGATGATCATGCTCCACGCGGTGGAAATGTTGCGGGAGCACGTGCCCCAGGAAACCCGGATCCACTATGTGATCAGCAACGGTGGCGCGGCTCCGAACGTTGTTCCAGCCTTCGCCGAAGTGAACTTGTGGGTGCGGCACCCGGCCTTGGACACGCTGGCAGGGGTCTGGGAGCGGATCTTGAAATGCGCCCAGGCGGGAGCGTTGGCGTCCGAAACCCGATTCGAGCTGGCCCAGGTGCGAAGTGTCGCCAACGTAATCCCGAACGGGCCGCTGGCCGAAGTGATGGGGCGCGCCCTGCTAAAGGCGGGCGGCTACGACTACAGCGCTGCCGAACGGAAGTTTGCCGACGACATCCGTGCCACCTTGGACCCCGCTGGCGAATTCGTGGCACCTTCGGTCGTCACCGCCGACAAATCTCAGCGCCAGGGAATGGCCTCGTCGGACTTTGGCGACGTCAGCTGGAATGTGCCCTCGGTTGAATTCACGGCCGCGACATTCCCTTCCGGTGTGTCGCCACACACGTGGCAGGCGGCGGCGTGTGCGGGAAGTTCGATTGGCCGGAAGGGCATGCTCGTCGCGGCGCGGACCTTGGCATTGGGGGCGATGGATCTGTTCACCCAGCCAGCCACCCTGCAAGCGGCCCGCGCCGATTTCGACACTCGCCGTGCCGGCCGCACGTGGGTGACCCTGATTCCGACCGATGCCAAGGCCCCGGTGGACGGCCCCGCCAAGTAGCTACCGGCCGTCCTCGATCCAGCGTTCGAACCGCCTTGCGGCCAAGCCCTCGGGCGGATCCAGATACAGGCCCTGCTGCAGCATGTCCTCGACATAGTCATAGACGATGTTGACGTCGTTTTCGCTGTTGATCGAGTGGAACCACAGCGACCGGCCCCGGAACTGCAGGAAGATCACGTTCGCCAGTGGGCACGGACCCAGACAGCCGGAAATCGTCAAGTGAAAGCGACGGCGTAGCCCACGGGACTTCCACTGCCGCTTGAAACTGTCGAGCGCCAGCGCAGGAAACCCCTTTTCCGGCCTGCCGCAGCAGCAGCCGTTGCAGACGAACAAATGGCCGTCATGGACGCGGATCTGCTTGGGAACGCCGTCGGCGCGGACCACTTCGTGCAGCGGGCTCTGCCTGTACTGGTAGCTGACGCGGAAACCGGGGCGCAACTGGATCGGCTGTCCGTGCGGCGTGTGCCGGTAGGCGTCGGCCCAAGCCTCCTTGCGTTCGAACAGGGCCGCGACATCCAGCAGTCCCTTGGTCGTTACCAGTTTTTCCAGCGTGGCCAACCAGTGCTGGTAGTACTCGGTGCCGTCGTCCGCCTCGCCCAGTTCCTCGGCATCTGCGAGTTCATTGGCCAGGGCTTCGGCCCATTCCTTCCAAGTAAAAACGCCTTGGGCCGAAAGGCGCACGGCAAGCGCGAAGGCCTGCGCCTGCCAGGGTTCCGCGAAGACGGGGCCGTCCTGATCCCGTGGCAGCCGGGGCAGTTCGTCAAATTCGTTCAAGATAGCTGTCCCAGAGGTCGAGATAGACAAAGTCGCGCTCGGACGCCTGCTCCCCCCAAAGTTCGCGTGAGGGGAAGCGGACGGAGTATAAGTGCTGCCGGTTGTCCCCCAGGCCGTGGGCACTGGTATCGGGGAGCGGGTGGACCCCGTGGTCGATCACAATGGTGCCGACTTTGCCGCGCGCGTACCTGGGAAGTCGGGTGTGGCCGATTGGGTGAATGTTGCGCGCGCGGACCTTCTCCCCGACACCAAAGAGCGGGGCGATGCCGGGTTCCACCGTGGGCGCGAGAAACCGGTTGAGCGCGATTTCCGGAACCCGCTCGACCGATACCGTGGGCGTCTGCCGCACCGAGCCCTGTTCGGGCTTGCCGCTGTCGATTTCCGCCTGTGTCACCAATCCGGTCTTTACGAGCAATTCCACCAGCCGGACGTACCACTTTTCGTAGTAGGTCATCCGAAGATAGTCCGCAGGGGGGATTAGTTCGATTTGGTGGCGGCCGGCGTCGATATTCCACTTGCGCCAGGGCCCGATGGCTCGGGTCAGGACGAAGGTTTTCGCCTCCCACTCACTGTGGAAGACGGGTTCATCCGGTTCCACCTCGATGGGTCCGAGCCCGTGCATCCCGCCCATGTCGTGAATGCCGTTCATGCCCGATCCACCTTGGCTACCCCGACCATCGAATCCCGCGACACCAGCGTCTGGAGTTCCTCCTCGGACATCCCTCCCGTGCCTTCCGGCCGTTCCGGCAGCACGATATAGCGCATTTCCGCAGTACTGTCCCAAACGCGCACTTCCACTTCATCGGGTAGGGTCAAGCCGAATTCCTTCAGGACGCCGCGCGGGTCGATTACGGCACGGGAACGATAGGGTGCGGATTTGTACCAGACCGGCGGCAATCCCAGGACCGGCCAGGGATAGCACGAACACAGCGTGCAAACCACCATGTTGTGGACTTCCGGGGTGTTCTCGAGAACCATCATCTGCTCCCCCTGTTCCGGGCGGTAGCCAAGTTCGGCGATGGCTGCCGGCGCGTCGGCCAAAAGCCGGGCCTTGTATTCGGGATCGACCCAAGCGCGGGCCACCACTTTCGCCCCGTTGCGAGGTCCCACCTTGTTTTCGTAGGTGTCTACAAGGGCGTCGAGCGCTGCGGGATCGACCAAGCCCTTTTCGACCAACAATGATTCCAGCGCCTTGACGCGGAGGGTCATGTCCGATGGTACTGCCTGGTGTGTGTGGTCGGCTCCCATTCCTGCATCATCCCATAAGAAAGAAGGGCCGACCCGCGCACGGCGGGTCGGCCCTTTCTCAAGCAACAGCCCTTGAATTACCGCGACCCGTACTTGGGCGTCTGCAGGTAACCCGAAATCTGGTCCTTGCCCACGTTCAGCACCACGATCTGGTACAGCGCCTTGGCCACGTAGAACTGCAGCGGCTCGTTCACCGTACGGTCCTTCTTTTCCACGCGCTTGTCGTCCGCCATCACGATCACGTTGAAGCGGTTTTTCTTCGGGTCCGATTTTTCCAGCAGCAACTGGATGTCGCCGACCTTCTGCATGTTCTTCTGCTTCTTCAGCGAGAATTCGACAATGGTGACCTCGCCGCGGCGGCGCAGCTCCTCAATGTCCTTCGCGCTGGTGGCCACGAATCCGTTCGTCACGCCCAAATCGCCCGCAACCTTCTTCAAGTCCGATTTGGTCTTGTCGAGGTCGCTCTTCGTGCCGGCCAGTTCCGTCTTCACGCCCGCCACGTCGTTGCCGACATCGGCGACCTTGGCGTTGGCTTGGTCGGCCTTCTGCTTCACGTCCGAAAGTTGGCTATTGGTCTGGGCGACGGCCTGTTTGGTCTGCTGGTTTTCCTGCTCCAGCTTTCCAGCCTTCTCGTCGGCATAGCTAATGGCTTCCTTCTTGGCCTGATTTGCAGCCTGGTTCAGCTGGCGGGCCTTGGAATCCAAGTCTTCCTTCAACTCGTCCATGTGGCGCTTCTGGGCGGCAGTCATCGCGGTACTGGATTCGCGGATCGTATCGATCTCGTTTTGCAGCACGCTTTGGGTATGGAGTGAGTCGGCGGAGGCCTTCTTGAGGTCGTTCACCTGAAAAATAAGGAAGCCATTGAGGGCCAGGGAAGCGCCAACGGCACCGATCCCAAGCGCCTTCATCAGGCCGGAACCTTCCGGAGGAGGACCGTAACCAGCGGGCGGTTGGGGCGGATAAGGATACTGCGGTGAACTCATTTGTGTAAGGACCTCGTTTCTAATCAGTATAGACATCCCCTCCGGGAATGTTGGTTTCGCGGGAAACCCTTAAAGTTCATACATCTATAGCTGGTGGGATGCGCCGGGGCCTGGTACCGTCACTTCGATCCCGTACCGCTCCCGGATTTGCGCTGCCAAGGCGGCCGATTGCGCCGGTTCGCCATGCACCAGAAAAACGTGGCGGAGACGCGGTGTAATTGGCTTCATCCAAGTGAGCAACTCCTCGGAATCGGCGTGGCCGCTCAATTCGTCCAGACTCTCGACCTGTGCGCGCACCTCCGTCGGAACTCCAAAAATCTTCACGGGGCTGACGCCGTCCTTCAGTCTGCGTCCCAAGGTGTACTCGGCTTGGTAGCCCGTGATGAGCACGGCGTTTCTTGGATTGCCCACGCCGTTGCGCAGGTGGTGCAGCACCCGACCGGCCTCGCACATGCCCGCCGGGGAGATGATGATGCACGGCTTCCGCATTTCGTTCAGTTTCTTGGATTCCGCTGCGTCCCGGATGTAGGTCAAACGGTGGAACCCGAATGGGTCTTCGCCTTGTTCGAGGAATTCACGGGCTTCCTCGTCGAAACACTCGGGGTGGTTTCGGAACGCCGTCGTCACATTGACCGCCAGCGGGCTGTCGACGAAGATCGGCACCGACGGAATCCTGCTGGCTTGAATCAGTTTGTGGAGCAGGAGGACCAGCTGTTGCGTGCGGCCGACCGCGAAGGCGGGAACAATGAGCCGTCCACCGCGTGCGATGGTCTGGTTCACAACTCGTTCGAGCTTGTCGAGGGCCTCGTCCTGGTGGGGGTGCAACCTGCCGCCGTAGGTGCTCTCCATGATCAGGTAGTCGCACGGGGGCAGGGGTTCCGGATCGCGGATGATCGGCAGTCCGGGCCGACCCACGTCACCTGAAAACGCAAGACGCACGCCATCGTGTTCGAGCACGATGGAAGACGAACCCAGCATATGGCCGGCCTCGTAGGATTCCATCGAGAGCCCGGAGCCGATTTGCGTTGGTGTCCGCAATGGGACGGGCCGGAAGTGCTCCATAGTGGCTTCCGCATCGGCTGTGTCGTAGAGCGGGTCGATGGGTTCCTCGTCCGGGTGGTGGCGGTTTACGAATTCGGCATCCGATTCCTGGATGTGGGCGGTGTCGCGCAGCATGGACTGGCAGAGGTCGATGGTGGCCGGTGTGGTGTAAATGGGGCCGCCGAAGCCGCCCTTTACCAGCAGGGGTAGCCGACCGCTGTGGTCGATGTGCGCATGGGAAAGAACCACCGCGTGGACGGCATGCGCCGGAACGTCCAGTGTGCGGTTGCGCCGTTCGGCCTCCTTGCGGCGGCCTTGGAACATCCCGCAGTCCAGGATGTAGCGGTGGTTTTCGACTCGTAGCTCGTGCATCGAGCCGGTCACCGTTCCGGCGGCTCCATGGAAAGTTAGGCGCATTGTCATCTCGCTGCTTCCAGCGTATACCTGATATCCACCACTTGCCTTGACAGGAACGGCGAAACGTCGATCTCAACCGTTCCCTTTCCTCCCAACGCTTCCTCGGCCATGGCCCGGAATTCCTCCGGCGTGTAAGCCCTACGGACCGACAGTCGACCGTCGGCTCCGGCTTCCCGGCTGATCAACGGGCATAGAAAGATTGCGAACAACGTCAGCGGCAAGGGATGCCGGATCAAGTCCAGAATCAGGAACCTGCGGCAGGAGCGGCCCACGTTCCGTATCATGGCAATGTTTTCCTCCGGCGAAAGGTGGTGCGCCAGGAGCGAGCAGACAGCGACGTCGGAGTCCGGCAACAGATCGCGGCTTGCATCGGCCGCAACCATCGGGACATCGAGGATGCGCCCAGGTTTCAAGTCAATCCCGACCACATCCACCCCGAGGCGTTTGCGGAGATACACCAGCAGGTCGCCGCCGCCGCAGCCGATATCGAGGATTCGACGCACTGGTTGGGGGTCGGCTTTCAGGAAACGCTCGATAGTGGGGAAGCTCCCCAGCAAACGGTGGAGCAGCGCCAAATCGCGGTGGAATCGCTCGAGCAGGAGCTGCGGGATCTTGTCGTCGTCCATCAACTCCCGCTGCAAGGATCGCTGCACCTATTTGCCCCGCGTCAGGCCGAGGGCCCGAATTCGCTTGTGTAGATTCGTCCGCTCCATGCCCAACGCCCGCGCGGCGCTCGAAACGTTCCAACTGGCATCCTCGAGCGCCCGCAGCACGTAGCCGCGCTCGGCGGACTCCCTCGCCTCCTGGACGCTGGACCTTGGCGATGTCTCGCGCTGCAGTTTCAGTTCCAACGGGATGGCCGCCATCCCCAATACATCCCCGTGCGACAGGATCGCCATCCGCTCCACCACGTTGCGCAATTCGCGCGCGTTGCCCGGCCAGGAATACTCCTCAAAGCTGGGCCAAACTTCGGGGTCGAAGCTCTTCTGCCGGAAACCGTTCCTCGAACAGAAATCATCGAGAAAGTATTCGGCCATGGGAATCACATCCTGGGGCCGCTCGCGCAGCGCCGGGACCCGGATTGGCACCACGCTGACCCGGTAAAACAGATCCTCCCGGAATTTTTCCGCCGAAACCATCGCCGAAAGGTCACGGTTTGTGGCCGACACCACGCGCACGGAAACGCGGATCGTCTGCTCGCCGCCGACGCGGTGGAATTCACCCTCCTGCAGCACACGTAGCAGTTTTGCCTGCGAATTGGCGTGCAGGTCGCCGATTTCGTCGAGGAATAGCGTGCCGTTGTCGGCCATTTCGAACTTGCCGCGCCGCATCGCCGTGGCCCCGGTGAACGAGCCCTTTTCGTGCCCGAACAGCTCGCTCTCGATCAGGTCGCCCGGAATCGCGGCGCAGTTCACCTTCACGAAAGGCCCCCCGGAGAACGGGCTGGCGTTGTGGATGTGCGCGGCCAGCAGTTCCTTGCCGGTGCCGGATTCGCCGATCAGCAGGACCCGCGCGTCCGACCTCGCCGCCATCGACGCCTGTTCCACCGCGCGCGTGAACGCCGGGCTGGAACCGATCATCTTGGCGCCTGGACCGGCCACGTCGCGCAACTTCTTGTTTTCCTGCTTCAGCTTGCCCTGTTCGAAGGCATTGCGGACGGCCACCAGAACGCGGTCGCGCCCCAGCGGCTTCTCCAGAAAGTCGAAAGCCCCGGCGCGTGTGGCCTCCACGGCGTCCGCAATGGTGCCGTGGCCGGAGATCATGATCACCTGGCCCGTGATTTCCGCCGCTTGCAACTCGCGCAGCAGGTCTATTCCGCTGGCGTCCGGCAGGCGGACGTCCATCAGCACGAGGTCCATCCGGCCATGCTCCGGGAACCGTCGCATCTCCGCTGCGGAGCGCACCGCGTTCACCTGATACCCCTCGCGCTCGAGGATCATCCGCAGGGATCGCCCGATGTTCTCTTCGTCGTCAACAACCAGAATCCGTCGAGCCGCCATAATTGTCCGTTACGATGCCGTGCTAGGCCGCTGGAAGGAGCACGCGGAATGCCGCTCCACCCAATTCGCCCTGGATCGGGAGGATGTCCCCACCGGAAAGCAGGGCACTTTTCCGTGCGATGGACAGCCCCAGTCCCATGCCGCGCTTCTTGAACGAGATCGTCGGCTGGAAGAGCGACTTCCGAGCCAATTCGCTCAGGCCGGGGCCGGAATCATGCACCTCGATTGCCACCCGCCCGTCGATGGGTCCAACCTTTGCTAGGATGGTGCCGCCCTCGCCGGCCGCGTCCGCCGCATTTTCCAACAGGTTCACCAGAATTCCGCGCACCAGATCCTGGTCCGCCATGGCGTTGGGGGTTCCGGCCACTGTCTCCACAGCGTAACGCACTTCCGGATGGGCGGACTTTAGAAACGCGATGCGCTCCTCGACAATCGCCTGCAGATCCAACTTTTCGGGACACACCGGGGGCTCGGAAGAAAATTCGGAAAAGGCCCGGATGCGCCGTTCCAGCGATTCAATCTCGTCGACCACGATGGATGCCGCTTGCCCCAGGAATGCCTTGCGGCCTTCCGGTTCCACATCCAGATCCTCGCTGCGCGCCACCATCTCTTCCACCGTGAGCCGGATCGGCGTGAGGGAATTCTTCACCTCGTGGGCCATTTTGCGGGCGAGCACCTGCCAACTGGCCAGTTGGGTCAAATAGACGAGACGGTCGCGGTTTTGCTCCAACTCGGATGCAGTACGGTTGAAGGCCTCGGCTGCCAGTCCTATCTCGTCCTTGCGACCTGCCGGGACACGAATTCGAAAGTCGCCTGCTGCCAATGCTTTGAGGGCTTCCGTCAGGCTGACAATGGGGCGGCTGAACCGGCTTGCTACGAACCACACCAAGCCCAGGGCGCCGAGGCAAATGGCGGCACCCAGAAGTCCCCAAGCCGCGAAGAAGCCCTTGCGCAGGTCCCGCGAGGCTGTCTGGCGGGCTTTGCTGATTTCGCTGGAGAGGTCCTCCATGCGGATCGCAAGGGGCCTCTGCCAGACGCGTAAACCTTCCGGCGTGTTTAGGAGGAACAGCAGCTGGGCTCCACCGGGTCCAACGCGTGCGAATCGTTCCGCTTCCCCACTTTCACGGAGGTCTTCCGAGAGGGAGACCGCCTCGGGAGGAACGGTTGGTGTGGCTTCTACCCGACCGGCCAGGGCATCGGCGCGCAGTTGTTCACAGGCTTGCCGGTAGTATTCGCGCCCCGTCTTCTCAAGAGAAACCGAAAGGCTGGCCAGTTGGTCCACCGGCCTCAACCGGAGGCTCTGGTCCAACAAGACCGATGTCAGCCATAGTGCGGCACCCAACGGAACCAGGGTCGCGGCGATGAAGACGAGCGCCAGCCGCGTCCGGAGGCTCATCCGTGGCTCTCTTTCCTCAGTTCGGCCAGCCGGAAGGGTCCCTTGTTCAACAGCCAACGGGGTTGGGTTCCTTTTATTGGTCGGCTGAAGATCTCGATCAGGCGCGTAATGTTTATGCCTGGGTCACCCACGATCCCCAGTTGGTCGTGCGGATCCTCCGCACGCAGATCGAGTTGCACCCAAAACGGTCGACCAGCGGGAAGCGCGGACCGGTCAATTGTCAGATTGTCGAGGCACCAGCGTTCCACGCCGGTATCGGAAAGATGCGAGGCCGCACGCCGAGCGGAGGAACTCTCCCCAAATCGGGTCACCGCAAACTTTTCCTCCCAAATGTCGTAACTGATGGCGAACCGGGCCACGGAACGTGCGTCTGCCACCAGAGCGTTGGGCTCGGTGGTCACCGTTAGCTGGCCAATGAAGGCGATCGCGACCCCGTCCTTCGCCCGCTGCAATGGCTTGCCGCTCATGAAGCGCAGGTTCGGCGCGGAAACTCGCAGGAAATCGCCGTCCAGATGAACTTGAAGCGCGGGCGCGACCGTCGTTACGGCGCGCAGGGGCGGCAGTATCCCGGCAGCGAATGCCGAGCCCGCCAAGCGTTCCAAAAATCGACGTCTGTCCAAGCTGTCCGTCAATAGTTCATTCCCGCCATGAAAACCGGTGCCAATCCCAACGAGCCCCGTCGGTCCATCACGGGGAAGGCCACCGTGAGCACAAAAATTCCCTGTCTGTATCCTGCACCCAACGAGTGCCGCAGTTGGCTGCTATGACCGCCGCTCGAAAGCGATCCGGCATCCCAAAAAGCCTCGACCGTCCCCTCGCCCGTCTGCCGCCCGTAGGCGAGTGTATTATGAGTGACGCGCGTGCCGCCCAAAGGGTTGATGGCGTACCGGTTCCAACCCCGCAATGTGGAGCTGCTGCCGAGCACGAACCGTTCATAAAATGGTGCCGCCCCACTGATCGCACCCACAATCAGCACGTCGGACATTGTTTGTTTGCCACGTTTCAACTCATACCGCGCAGAGAGGACTTGGCGGGTGTATCCGTAATCGGAGCCGAGCCCTGCCCAACCCGCGCGGAGGCTGTACCTGCCGTCGAACGTTTGTTGGGATTCCTCCCCTTCCAGTTTGCGCCCGAAGCGCACATCGGCGGTTGCCGAGTTGGCAGAGCGCAGGTTTGCGTTCGGGTTTTCGGATTCCATTTGTTGAAAACTCACTCCGCCTGAAATGCTGAGGCCGCGTGCGACGGTAATGGTGACCTCCGGCGCAATGTTGCTGCGGGTACGGTACAGGTCCAGAGCGGAACGGTTCGTGGCCGGCATCGCGGCCAAGGCTGCGCGCGTGGCGTCGTTCCACTGCTCGTGGTACCCCTCCACTTGGACGGCCACCTTTATCTTTTCAGAGAAAAACTTGCTGTTCTCGATCCGAGCGGAAAAACCTGTGAATCGTTCGGTGGAGTCGTCGCCGTTGCTGACCACGCCCAGCGAGAGCGAGTTGTTGCGGAATCGGGATGCCGCGTCGAGTTCCCCCGTCCAGCCTTGGCTGGAGTGGTAGAGGAATTTTGGCACCGACACATCGAAGGCGAGGGCCTTATGAACGAATTCGAAGTTGAGCCGAATCCGATCCGGCTGGCTGCCCTTGGACAAGTGTTCGTTCACGGCGCGGAGATGGAGTTCCGAGCGGATTTGTGAGGCGAGTTCCTCGACAAGCGCCATGTCGCAGCGCTCCCCCACCAAGGAGTTCAGGCGTCTACGCAGATGGGAGGGAATGCGAGCCTTGTCTACCTGTACGCCGCCCACTGAAATACTCTCAATGGTGTACCGCTGGTTGACATTGGCCTCAGCTGCTTCACGTACGAAAGCTTGGCCCGCTTTCGCGGGCGCAGTCCATACAGAGAGAATTGCTCCCGCTGAGAGAAGGGGGAGGGCGAGAAGAGCGCGTCTGGTGCGGGGAGCGACCGACATTGCAAGTCCCTTATGCACGCCGTATTCCGACGGGCAACCCATTGAAAATAAAAGGCGGTTAAGCCGCTTGCCTGTGAATTGCATCGCACAGGTGTGCTGGCCTCCGCCGGACGTCGCGGGTCGGTTGCCAATTGTCGGAACGACTGGCCGCCGATACCCGCGTCTGCGATTGCTAGAGTGCCTTCGCCAGCTCGGCTGCAAAAGCGCTCTTCGGTTCAGAGTCGCGCTTTTTGCCTCCGCGGCGGTCGGGACGGTTGCGGTCAGCCGGACGCGCGCCACTCGGGCCGCCTGCGGGAGCGCCGCCCGGAGCGGATGCGGCGGGACTCGCCGGACCACCCTTGGGAGCCGCACCTTTGGAAGGCTGCGCCGGATTCGCGCGAAGGATTTTGTCCTCCAGCGGTGCGCGGTCGAAGCGGCGGATGATCGCCTGCATTTCGTCCGCGGTGGGAGCCTCGACAAACGCAAAGCCTTTCGACTCCTGCGTTTCGTGGTTCCGGATGACCTTAACGGAATCTGCGACAAGGTCCTCGGCTGCAAGCCATTGCTTGATGTCGTCGGCTGCGACCCATAGGGGTAGATTGCCCAAAAAGACGGTAAAGCTCATTCAGTTAACTGCGTTCGCTCCGTTGGTGTGGATTTTTGTGGTGGCCGTACAAGAGGGGAACTGCGTTCTTCTCGCCTACACGATACTAACAGACCGATTCGCGCGGCGCAATGTTACCGGGTTGGCTTCATTTTACCGGCACCATTTTTACCTGCTTGCGGCAAGGGCGACACCCTCCCGGTGGCGCAACTCCGGCCACCCATCCGCCGCGACGCGCTACACTGGTTCTTATCCCACACCAAGGAGAGTTTTGTTGGATTCTGCAATCCTCGCCCTGGAAGACGGCACGGTCTTCGAGGGTCGGAGTTTTGGTGCGCCCACCGAGCGCTCGGGCGAAGTAGTTTTCAATACCGCCATCACCGGCTATCAGGAGATCTTCACAGATCCCTCGTATACCGGTCAAATCGTCGTTCTCACCTACCCCCAGATCGGGAACTACGGCACCACCCCCCTGGACAACGAAGCCTCCAAGCCTTACATAGAAGGTCTTGCAGTGCGGGAGTTCTCCCGCATCACCAGCAATTGGCGCTCCGAGGAGCAGGCCCGGGATTTCCTCTCCGCCGCTGGGATTCCCGTTGTTTCCAACTTGGACACACGCTCCCTTGTTCGCCACATCCGTAGCATGGGCGCTATGCGGGGGGTTCTGTCGTCCATCGATTTGGATCCCGCCAGCTTGGTTGAAAAGGCGCGCATGTCCCCGTCGATGTCGGGACTCGACCTCGCTAGCCGGGTAACAACTCCCCACATTTACGATTGGACGAAGGGCGTCCTCCCCTGCTCGCCTTCCGAGCGTGTGAAGGCCGATGCAGCCCAGCGCTACCACGTGGTGGCCTACGATTTCGGCATCAAACAGAACATTCTCAGGAGGCTGGTCCATGTTGGATGCCGCGTCACGGTGGTTCCGGCGCTGACTTCGGCCGAGGACGTGCTTGCACTCCGTCCCGATGGCGTGTTTCTTTCCAATGGTCCCGGCGATCCCGAGCCCCTCACCACCCAAATCGGCAACGTGCAGCGTTTGATCGGCAAGACACCGGTCTTCGGCATCTGCCTCGGACATCAGATTTTGGGCCTCGCGCTCGGCGGCAAGACCTACAAGATGAAGTTCGGCCACCGGGGTGCCAACCACCCCGTACTGAACCACCTCACCGGCCGCGTCGAAATCACGTCCCACAACCACGGTTTCGCCGTCGATCCAGATTCCCTTTCTGCCACCGACATCCAGCAGACCCACGTCAACCTCAACGACCAGACCTGCGAAGGCTTCCGCCACCGCAGCGAGCCGGTCTTCTGCGTCCAGTACCACCCCGAATCGGCCCCCGGCCCCCACGATTCCCACTACCTCTTCGACGACTTCGTCCAACTGATGAACGACTTCAACCCGGCTTTGGCCAGCGAAAAGGCAGGTGCCCGCTAGATGCCACGCCGCAACGACCTCCACCGCATCATGATCATCGGGTCCGGCCCGATCGTTATCGGCCAGGCCTGCGAATTCGACTACTCCGGCACCCAGGCCACCCGCGCCCTACGCGCCGACGGCTACGAGGTGATTCTCGTCAACTCCAACCCGGCCACCATCATGACCGACCCGGAGTTGGCCGACCGCACCTACGTCGAGCCCCTCAACCGGACCTATCTTGAGGAAATCATCCTCAAGGAAAAACCCGACGCACTTCTCTCCACCGTCGGCGGCCAAACGGCTTTGAATTTGTCGTTGGAACTGGCCGAGTCCGGGTTTCTCGACCGCCACGGCGTGGAATTGATCGGTGCCAAAATCGACGCCATCAAAAAGGCCGAGGACCGCCTCCTCTTCAAGGACGCCATGCGCAAGATCGGGCTCGAAACCCCGGTCTCGAAGCTCGTCACCGATGTCGAAGGCGGATTGGCGTTCGCCGCCAAGCACGGGTATCCGGCGATTCTGCGCCCCAGCTTCACCATGGGCGGCTCCGGCGGCGGCATTGCCTACAACAGCGAGGACTTGGTCGCCATTCTGGAACGCGGCTTGGATCTCTCGCCGGTCAAGGAAGTTCTGATCGAGGAAAGCGCGCTCGGCTGGAAGGAATTCGAGCTCGAAGTCATCCGCGATCTGGCGGACAACGTCATCATCGTCTGCTCGATCGAGAATTTCGACCCGATGGGCGTCCACACCGGCGATTCGATCACCGTCGCCCCTGCGCAGACCCTGACCGACCGCGAGTACCAAATGATGCGCGACGGGGCAATCCGTTGCCTGCGCGAAATCGGCGTCGATACCGGCGGGTCGAACGTGCAGTTCGCCATCAATCCGAAGGACGGCCGGATGGTCGTCATCGAAATGAATCCGCGCGTCTCGCGCAGTTCGGCGCTGGCCTCCAAGGCCACGGGCTTCCCGATTGCTAAGATCGCCGCGAAGCTCGCTGTTGGCTACCGGCTGGACGAACTGAAGAACGACATCACCAAGGTGACTCCGGCCTCGTTCGAGCCGACCATCGATTACGTCGTAGCCAAGATCCCGAAATGGGCCTTCGAAAAATTCCCAGGCTCGGACCAGACGCTCGGTACCCAGATGAAGTCCGTGGGCGAGGTGATGGCCATCGGGCGCACTTTCAAGGAAGCGCTCGGCAAGGGGATCCGCAGCCTCGAAACCGGCAAGAAGTTCGGGTCGGAAGTGTTCGATCCGCGTTCCATCAACAAAAAGCTGATCACGCCGACTCCGGACCGTCTCGGCTACCTGCGTTTCGCGCTCCAGCAGGGTTACAGCGTGGCGCGAATCCACGAGATGACCTCCATCGACCCGTGGTTCCTGGAACAACTCCAGCAACTGGTCGATTACGAGAAGACCCTCGAAGCCAGCAGCTTGGAAACCGCCGACGCGGCTCTGTTCCGCGAGGCCAAGCGGATGGGCTTCTCCGATACCCAGATCGCCTCCGCATGGAAATCCACGGGTGCCGAAGTCCGCGAACGCCGCAAGGAATTGGGCGTCAAGGCCGTGTTCAACCGCGTCGACACCTGTTCGGCCGAGTTTGAAAGCTTCACCCCGTACCTGTATTCCACCTACGAGACCCAGTGCGAGGCCAACCCTTCGGACCGCAAGAAGGTGATGATTCTCGGCAGCGGTCCCAACCGGATCGGGCAGGGAATTGAATTCGACTACTGCTGCTGCCACGCGGCGTTTTCGCTGAAGGCGGAAGGCGTCGAGTCGATCATGGTCAACTGCAATCCCGAGACCGTTTCGACCGACTCCGACACCTCCGACCGCCTGTATTTCGAGCCGCTCACCATCGAGCATGTGCTGAACATTGTCGATGTGGAAAAGCCGGACGGCGTGATCGTCCAGTTCGGCGGTCAAACGCCCTTGACCTTGGCGCTCCCCCTGAAGCAGGCCGGTGTGCCGATCATTGGCACCGACCCCGAAAATATCGACCTTGCGGAAGACCGCAAGCTCTTCGGCAAGTTGCTGAAGGATCTCAATATTCCTTCGCCTGAAAACGGCACCGCGACCAGCGTCGAGGAAGCCGTCGAGATCGCCCAGCGCATCGGGTATCCGGTCCTGCTGCGTCCCAGCTACGTGCTCGGCGGGCGCGCGATGGTGATCGTGTATGACGACGACACCGTGCGCCGCTATATGCGCGAGGCCGTCAGCTTCTCGCAGGATCGGCCGGTACTGGTGGACCGCTTCCTGGAGGACGCGGTCGAAGTCGATGTCGATGCCCTTTGCGACGGCGAGGATGTTCTCATCGCCGGCATCATGGAGCACATCGAGGAGGCCGGTATCCACTCTGGCGACAGCTCCTGCGTGCTGCCCCCGGTGTCGCTGAGCGAGGCCGACATCAAGACCATCGAGGAATACACCATCAAGATGGCGCTCGGTCTGAACGTCATCGGCCTGATGAATGTGCAGTATGCGATCAAGGACGGGATTGTTTACGTCCTGGAAGTGAATCCGCGTGCGTCGCGCACCGTGCCGTATGTCAGCAAGGCGACGGGAGTGCCGCTGCCGAAACTGGCAGTGCAGCTGATGTTGGGACAAAAGTTGAAGGATGTGACGCACCACCGGGGCCGTTTGCCGGTACCGCTGAAGTTCGTGAAGTCGCCCGTGTTCCCGTTCGCAAAATTCCCGGGCGTGGACCCGGTGCTTGGACCGGAAATGCGCTCGACCGGCGAAGTGATGGGCGTCGGAGAGAATTTCGGCGAGGCTTTTGCAAAGGCGCAGCTGAGCGCGGGAACCCCATTGCCGGATAAGGGCACGGTGTTCATCAGCGTCAACGAGCGGTATCGGGCCGATGTGGCCCCTATCGCCAAGCGCTTCTCGGATCTTGGGTTCGACCTGGTGGCAACGCGGGGTACTGCGGCCTATCTTCGCAGCACTGGTCTCGATTGCAAGATCGTGTTCAAGGTGAATGAGGGGCGTCCGAACGCGGTCGATCTACTCAAAGCGGGCTCGATCCAGCTGATTATCTACACGACCAACGGGGCGATTTCGTTTGAGGATGAGAAGTCGATCCGGCGGAGTGCTGTGCAGCACCGGGTGCCTTGTATCACGACCTTGAGCGGAGCGCGCGCGGCGGCGGAAGCCGTTGCGTCGAAGTTGCGGGACCCGATCCGGGTGTGGAGTCTGCAGGAGATCCACGGGGGGAAGTAAGAGAATCCATGGCAATCGATGACGGGCTTGATTTCCCTCAAACTGTGATTGAAGCCGAAGTGCGGGAAACATCGCCAGTTTTGCGATTCGTCCCGTCCTTAGAGCGGCTGCTTGATGCCTTGGCAGTAAAATACCCGACTCTCACTTCGTTTATGCCCTTCGCGGCTGGAAAAGTGGTGCTCAGCGGTATTGCTTTGTACCTCGCTCACTATGAAGAAGGCCAGCGAAAATATTTAACGGACTGCTTGCGAGATGAGCTCAGGCGCGTTCGTACAAGTCACGAGCAGCTCGATGAGTTTGTGCGGCGCGACTGGGGCCCGCTAGTTCTGTATGGTCTTCAGAAAGCGGAGACAATCCGAGCGCAGTCGAGGATTCAGCGTATCGCCAAGATTCTGGCACACGCCTTTGAAGTCGGCCCTTCCGGCGACAGTGATCTGGCCGAAGAGATGATGAGAATCGCGGTTGATCTGTCCGATCAAGACGTCGTGGTGTTGGGGGCTATCCACAGCATCCAAAGTCAGAACTTCGATCCAGCAACTGGCCGTGTGGCCGATACAAAGGTGCCAATGAAAGTTTGGAAGGAGATCGCTGAACAGTCCGGTCTACTCCCAGGGAACCTTGTCGGAGTCTGTGGAAAGCTCGCTTCCTATGGTCTAATCGCCGAAACAGATCCGGAAATGGGAAAGGCTAGATGGACCAAGCCCTACGTGATGCTCTCTAAGACTGCCGACTTCATACGGTACATTGGCGGCGCTGCAGCTGGAGGAGGTCCTCAAGCAATGGCGGAGCTTCCGTAGACGCGCTAGACTGGTTCCAGAAGGGTCCAATGGAATGCCCGCATTAATCTTGGACGTGCCTATCGAGGTGAGTCGCTTGGCTCTGGAGGAATCGCGTTTTCGCGAAGAAGTGCTTCGTGTCTTCGGCGATTCCGCGAGCGCTGAGGAATGGCTGGCCGAACCCATACCCTCTTTGGGCGGGAGGCGTCCGGGCGACCTGATCCGGGGCTCCGAGTCCGACCGGCAGCGCGTTTCGACAATCCTCGGCCGGGTCAAATACGGCATCTTCTGACACATGGTGGCGTACCGACTTTGTGGGGCCTCGTACAAGGCCTCCAGTGGTGAAGGTGCCGAACGGTTCGGTGGGCGCTGGAACCCGGTTGGAGTCTCAGCGGTTTACGCTGCCCAAAGCCGCGCGTTGTGTATTCTCGAGCGACTTGTCCATTTGGTCCGTCTACCTACGGACGAGGCTTTCACCGAGATTCACATCCCGGATGGGATTGCCACAGTCAACCTTTCCCCCAGCGACCTGCCGCATGGGTGGGACAATCCGATAGAAACGGGAGCAACTCAGGGAATTGGCGGAGAAATTCTCGCCAACCGCAAAGCTGCGGTGCTCAGGGTGCCGAGCATCGTCGTCCCCGGTGAATGTTGTTGCATTCTCAATCCCCAGCATCCGGAGTTTCCACTCATTCGTTTCGACATGCCGATAGCGTTTCGCTATGATCATCGGCTTCGACGCCATGATCCCAATTTTCCGGGAACCTAAGTGGGGATTCCCCGGCCTAGAGGAGACCTATTCCGCTGCCAAACTCCACCCGCTCGTACAACCTCCCCAAAACCAACCGGCATCCGATGGACGCCAGATCGAGTTCATCCTCTGGCGACCTGTACTCGTGGAACAGCCACAAGCCGTTTGCCTGCTTCCCGTGGTGTTCGGCCCGGATCGCATCCTGCGCAAGAATCAGATACTCGGCACAGGACGGCAGGGATCGGTAGAACCGGAATTTCTCGCCACGGTCGTAGTTTTTGGTCGGAGGTGACAGTACCTCCATCACCACCACGGCATCCGGGATCGTGTCCTTGTGATTGTCCAGAAACTTTTCCGGCTGGCAAGTGACAAAAATATCGGGGTACGTGTAGATGTCGAACTCCGCGCTGTAGAGCTGCATGTCGCTGCTACTGGCCCCGCAGAGCTTGCCACGGAGTTGCTCGCCCAGCGTTCCAAGCGTGTTGGAGATAACCCACGAATGGTTTCGACTGTTCGGAGGGATTGCATACGCCCGGCCATCAACGTACTCGCTGCGGAACTCGGCCTCGCGCTCGATTTCCAAATACTCTTGGGACGTCATGATCCGGCGGGCTGCTGTTGGGTCATGCAGTGCAGCGTCCCCAGCCCCCAAACCAGCTCCACGCAATTGATCCCCACAACTTTCCGGTCCGGGAAGCATTCGGCCAGAACATTCAATGCCACACGGTCGTTCGGATCGTTGAAGGTCGGCACCAGTACAGTCTTGTTGGCGATATAGAAATTCGCATAGCTGGCCGGTAGGCGCACACCGTCGAACACGACTGGCGCGGGCATAGGCAATTTCCGCTTTCGCAATGGCCAATCCCCCACCAAGTCCCAGTTCTCCCGCAGCACCCCGTAATTGTCGTCCGCAGGATCCTCCTCGGACACCATCACGATGGATTCCGCATCCGTGAACCGCGCCAGATCGTCCACATGCCCGTGCGTATCATCGCCCGCGATCCCGTTGCGCAGCCAAAGCACCTGGTCCACGCCAAGATGCCGACCCAGCATCGCCTCGATCTCCCCGAGCGACATCCCCGGATTCCGGGCTTGTACCGGACTCAGCAGGCATTCCTCGGTCGTCAGCAGCAATCCCGCGCCGTTGACGTCCAGGCTGCCACCTTCCAGCACCATGTCCGGTTCGGTGAATTCCACTCCCACCAGTCCTGGAATCACCCGCCCCGCCGCCTCGTCCAGCAAATGATTCGGGTACTTCGCCCAACCGTTGAACCGCCACTTGGTCGCAGCCAGGTGGCCAACGGAATTCTTCACGAACAAGGGCGCGAAATCGCGGGCCCAGACCCGGTCCGTCGGCTGCACGAAGAACTCCACCGCCGCGAGATCCGCACCCACCATCTCCAAGACCCCGCGCGCCGACTCCCGCAATTCCTCGTCGCGCACCAGAATCCGCACCTTTTCCACTGCGGCCAACTTTCGCACGATCTCGCCGTAGACCCACGGAATCGGCGCAAAGCGGCCCGGCCAGTCCTCCTCGTTGTGCGGCCACGCGATCCAAGTCGCCTCGTGGGGCTCCCACTCCGCCGGCATTCGGTACCGCATTAGGCCAGGAACCTGTTCACGATGGGCCCGTAGGCGTCAATCCGCCGGTCGCGCAGGAAAGGCCAGCCGCGCCGGGTCTCCTCGATCACCTTCTCGTCGCATTCGACAACGAGAATTTCCTCCTCGTCGTGCGATGCCTGTGCCACTACTCGTCCGAACGGGTCGGCGACAAAAGACGCCCCCCAGAATTCCAAGCCCCGATCCTCCGGCCCCTCGAACCCAACCCGGTTCACCGCCGCCACGTATACCCCGTTGGCGATCGCGTGCGCCCGTTGCGCGGTCTTCCACGCATCGTGCTGTGCCTCCCCATATTCGGCCTTTTCCGCAGGATGCCAGCCGATTGCGGTCGGATAGAACAGGATGCGCGCCCCGGTCAGGGCCGCCAAACGCGCGGCTTCCGGATACCACTGGTCCCAGCAGACAAGCGTCGCAATACGCCCAAATTTGGTGTCGAAGGCGCGGAACCCGAGGTCGCCCGGCGTGAAGTAGAACTTTTCGAAGAACAGCGGGTCGTCCGGGATGTGCATTTTCCGGTACATGCCCAGCATGGTCCCGTCGGCGTCGATGATCACCGCAGTGTTGTGGTAGAGGCCGGGAGCGCGCTTTTCAAACAACGACGCAATGATCACCACACCCAGTTCCGCAGCCAACGGGCAGAGCCGATCGGTCGAAGGACCCGGGATCGATTCGGCCAAGTCGAACAACCGGGCGTCCTCCTCGCGGCAAAAGTATTGGGACCGGAACAATTCCTCCAGACAGACAATCTGGGCACCCTTGGATGCCGCCTCGCGGATCTTGGAGGTCGCCAATTCTAGATTCGCGTCGGGGTCGAGCCCGCACCGCGTCTGCACCAAGCCAATACGGAATTTTTCGGGAGTCACTGGTTCTATTTTAGCCGCCCGCTCTCCAGAAGCGGGCACGTCCTCGTGCCCTAGACTGGAACTTGTCCCCCAGCCTTGTCCTTTTCGATATCGACGGCACCCTCGTCCGCAAAGCGGGCCCCCAGCACCGCCTTGCCCTGATCCAGGCGGTTCGGGATGTGCTTGGCCTTGAAACCACCACGGAAGGCGTCCCGCTGCACGGCATGCTGGACCCCGACATTATCCGCTGCATGTTGGAAAACGCTGGGTTCGCGTCCACCGATATTGACGCGGCCGTGCCCGCCATCCTGGTCGCCGCCGAGGAGGCCTATCTTGCGACGGAAATTCCCGACATCCGGGACAAGCGCTGTCCCGCCGTGCCGGAAATTCTCGATATTCTGGCCGGGAGGGGTACCGTACTTGCGCTCGTTACCGGCAATCTGCCGCGCATCGGATGGAGGAAGCTGGAAAAGGCCGGAATCCACCACTATTTTCGCCACGGCGGTTTCGGCGGAATGGCCCCGACGCGCGGCCTGCTGGCCAAGCTCGCGATAGAGCAGGCCCGAGCCGACGGGCTCATCGCCCAAAGTGCCCGAATCTCCCTGATTGGCGACGCGCCGCAGGATATCCGGGCCGCCCAGGAGAACGGCATCCAGTCCATCTCGGTCAGGACGGGAGTGACCCCGCCTGGCGAGCTCGAAGCCTGCAACCCGGATTATTTACTGGACGACCTCACCATGCTGGACCCGAACATTCTGTTCTGACAGTGCGGTAGAATCCGGCATGCGTCTTTCTCTCGTTCTCGCCCTCTGCCTTTCCGCGTGCCCGTTGTTTGCGGCCGACCCGCCCGAGACCCAGGCAATCGTAGCCACCGTCCAAAAACTTTTCGACGCCATGGCCTCCAAGGACGGTGCGGCCATCCGAAGTCTGACGGTTCCGGGCATGGCGATTACCTCCCTGCGCGCCAACGGCCAGTCATCGGTTACCCCGATTGAGAAATTCGCGGACAACATCGCAGCCGCACAAGGAACTTTGCTGGAGCACATGTGGGACCCGAAGGTACAAGTGGAGGGGAACATCGCCACCCTCTGGGCCCCCTACAACTTCCATCGCGACGGCAAATTCACCCATTGCGGGATTGACGCCTTCAACCTGCTGAAAACCGCCGACGGTTGGAAAATCGGTGCGCTCAGCTACACCGTGGTGCAGCAGGGCTGTCCGACCCCCAAATAAGCTATTTTGCGAAAGTCTTGACGAAGAACCACGCCGTCAGGATCCAAGCGTAAACCAAGATCGATTTCCTCGCCAGTTCCGCGTTCAATTTTTTCACCAAAAGCGCCCCGGCGTAGCCACCAAAGGTACTCGCGAGCAGCATCGGGATGCCGACTTTGAAATCCACCGCGCCCTTGGCCGTGAAGATGACTACTGCCAGCAGATTGATCAGGCCGCCGCAGACGAGTCTGAGTCCGCTTGCCGCGTGCACATCCAGCTTGGTTGCCACCAAGTAGAGCGCGATCATGAGAACGCCCATTCCCGCTCCGAAGTAGCCGCCGTAGATGGAGATCAGGAACTGGCCGACCAGCATGAGGGTCGCGAACTCGTGCCGCGATGCCGTCGCCTTGTTCCGAATCCAGGGTGCGAGGGTGAAAACTGCCGTCGCCATCAACAGGAGCCACGGCACCAGGCTGGAAAAGGTGGAATTCGGCGTCGCCAAGAGCAATACACTGCCGACCCCCGAGCCCAGAACGCTCAAGATCAGCATTTTCAATAGGAAAATCTTGGACCCGCCCAATGACCGGCCCGTGATGATGTCGCGGTACACCCACGCCGACGCGAATGCACCTGGAAGCAGCACCAGGGATGCCGTCGCATTCGCCTGAATTGGAAGCACTCCGGCCAGCAGCAACGCTGGAAAAACCAAAAATGTCCCGCCACCGGCGAGCGCGTTCGACGCGCCTCCCAGAGCAGCCGCGATCAGCAGGATTACGTACGATGTCACTGCCTATCCGCCGGGGGGTGGAAGGGCACCGGTGCCTTGTCCGAAAGATGGGCTTCGGGAATATCCAGATTCACCACCACCGGATCCTGCCCGCTGCGGATCACCACCGCCGACACCGGTACATCCGGATTCGCGTTCATCTCCTGGTGCGGCACCCATGGCGGGACAAAAATGAAATCGCCCGGTCCGGCTTCCTCGGAAAACTCCAAATGGTCGCCCCAGCGCATGCGCGCCCGACCGGAGATGATGTACAGCACGGTTTCGAGCTCGCCGTGGTGGTGCGCGGAGGTCTTGGCGTCCGGTTCCACGACAACCGTCCCGGCCCAGAGTTTGCTGGCCCCCACCTTCGCGTGTGTGATCGCCGCCGCCCGCGTCATCCCCGGCGTCTGCGGCGTATTCGTATCCAATTCACCCGCCCGCACAATGCGGACCCCATTTGTTTTCCAGTCCGGCGTCATTTGGCTGCGTACCTGCGGAAGAATGATTCCTTTTTCCATGCCGGTTTCTCCGGCGCGTCGGCGATGCGGACCAGAATCCGCTGCACCATGTCGATGAACTGCCCGGCGGCAATCTTGTCGATGGGCTGGTTCAGGTCATCCCCCACCGCGTGGTATCGGTTGGCGAGCCACTCTTTCTGGATCGTCTCCTCCTTCGAGCCCTTCTCGGCCCCGAATTTGAACGTGATAGCGGGAATGCCCTTCAGGATGAAGTTGTACTGGTCGCTGCGGATGAAAATATTGCGCTGCGGTTCCGGGTCGGGTTGGACGCGGACACCCATCGATTTCGCCGTTGCCGTCACATCGTCGCCCAGCGAGGATTCCGCGAGGCCGTAAACGGTCAATAGCTTCAGCGGATGCAGCGGCAGAAACATGTCCGTGTTGATGTTGGCGACAATCTGCTGCGAGGGCACGGTCGGCTTGGCGTTGAAGTACTTCGATCCCAGCAGTCCCTTCTCCTCGCCTGTTACGGCAACCAATAGGATGGACCGTTTCAGCTTCGGCGCGGTTTCCTTCAAGTGCGCCGCCGTATTGAGCAGGATTCCCACGCCGGACGCATTGTCCATGGCTCCATTGAAGACTGCGTCGCCCTTCACCGGCGGATTCGCCTTGCCCAGGTGGTCGATATGGGCCGAAAGCACGACATACTCGTTCTTCAGCACTGGATCGGTGCCCGGATAGATCGCGGCGATGTTTTGCGATACCACTTCACCCCGCTTCAGCGTTGCCTTTGCGACAAGACTCGACGGAATTTTGAAGCGCGGCAATGTGCGACCGGCTTCCGCGGAATCCACAATCGCTTCGAAGGTATGTCCGGTGCCCGCGAACAGCAAATCCGCCATGCCGGGGTTCCAAGTGACGCCGATTTTCTGGCCAAACGGGTCGGTCCTGCCCGGGTCCGCCAGTTGCATCGTCATCTGAGTCCGATTCGCAGCGATTCGGGCCCACGGCACGTCCATGTGGTGCGGGTTCTGCAGGATCACGGACCCGACAATCCCGAGGCTCTGGAACAATCTGCCGCGCTCAGCCTGTGATTGATAGTGCGATGAGAGCGCTGCCGGAACCGAGGTGGGAGCGCCGCTCAGGTAGACGGCGATCTTGCCCTTCACGTCGAGTCCGGCAAAATCGTCGATGCTGGCCTCGGGAATCCGCAGACCGTAGCCGACGAACACCAGTTGGGCCTCCACCGAAGCCGCTGGCTCCACTCGGGTGCCGATGATCGCCTCTTCGCCCAGAGTGGTTTTGTTGCTCCTACCGTCGCGCACCAACGCCAGGGACGAAGCACTCTCGTCCAATTCGAGGGTCTTGAACTTCACCGGCTGGATGTAGCCTTGTTCTCCGGCTGGCTTCAATCCGGCGCGCTCGAACTGGGCGGCCACGTAGTCGGCGGCCTTTTTATGGCCCTCGCTTCCCGTATTGCGGCCTTCGAGGCTGTCGGATGCTAGGAATTCCACATATGACCACCAGCGCGACCCGTCGTTCGCCACGGCAGCCGCCATCACGGATGCCACAATCGCAATCATCAGGCCCAGCTTCAACATTTTTCGGGTCATCGTTTTCTCCGCAATCAGTAATAATCGGCGCAACTCATATAGTAGCCGCAAAGGGGGCAGAACAGCTTGCACTTGCGGCTTTCCAGCTTCGTGGAGCAGACGGGACAATGCAACATCACATCCTCCGCGGACGTCTCTTCAGTTTGTGTCGATTGTGGTTGCGGGTCAGGCACGGGAACACCGATCATTATAGGCAGATAGGCAACGGGACACACGAATGAAATATACAGCCGTCATTGGATCAGCCCTCATACTGTCGACGATTGCCTTTGGGCAGCGGCCGCAGCAGGAACGTCTCGTCCGCTTTCCACAGCGCGGGGCCCACTATGCCGTCGCCGCTGGAAGTGATTACGCCACCGGGGCCGGTTCGCGCCTGCTCGAAAACGGGGGCAATGCGGTGGACGCGGGCGTTGCCAGTATCTTCGCGGCCGCGACTACGGAATACTCCCACGTCGGCTGGGGCGGGGAAGCGCCCATCCTGATTCGCACCAAGGACGGCAAGGTCCACGCCATTGCTGGTGTGGGCACCATGCCCAAGCTTGCCACGTCCGAATTGTTCCGGACCCGGCCGCTGCAAGTTGGCGAAGTCCTCGAACCGCCGGAGAAGAGCGGGATGAAGAATTTCGTGCCGGTCGCGGGTTTGATGTGCGCGTTGGTGCCTGGACTTCCGGACGCGTCCCTGGTCGCCCTCCGCGAATACGGCACCAAGTCCTTCGCCGAAGTGATCCAACCCGCCGTGGAACTTGCTGATGGCACCGCGATCGACGAGATGCGTTCGCAGTCCATCGAGTCCAGCAAGGAATTCTTCACCCTCTGGCCAACCTCGCTCGCCCACTTCATGCCCAACGGACGCGCTCCGCAGCCCGGCGAGATTTTCCGCCAAGCCGATCTGGCTGCAACCCTGCGCGGCATGGTGGCCGCGGAGAAGAAGGCGCTTGCGGCCGGAGCGTCCCGTGTGGCAGCCATCGATGCGGTCCGCGACTACTTCTACCGGGGTGAAGTCGCCAAGAAAATCGACGCCTTCAGCAAGGCCAACGGTGGCCTGATCCGATACGAGGACATGGCGGCTTTCAAACTGGAGCCCGAGGACGCCGTGTCCACCGAATTCCACGGCTTCCGTGTCTACAAGCCCGGCTTCTGGAGCCAGGGGCCGGCCATGATCCAGGCGCTGAACATCCTCAGCCTGGTCGATATGACTGGCATGCGCCACAATTCGGCCGACTACATCAATACCTTGGTGGAAGCTTTGAAGCTCGCCTACGCGGATCGCGACACCTACTACGGCGATCCGAAATTCAACAAGCTCCCCACTGAGCGCCTGCTTTCCATGGAATACGCGGCGGAACGGCGTGCCCTGATGGGTCGGAACGCGTCCCAGGAGTTCCTGCCCGGCCACATCGAAGGCTACAAGGGACAGCACCCGTCCCTGGCGCAGATCGCGAGGACCAAAATCGACGATTTTCTGATGGCGCACGATACCACCTGCGTCGATGTCCTGGATCGCGACGGCATCATGTTCTCGGCGACCCCCTCAGGTGCATGGCTCCCGTCGGTCGTCGCTGGGGACACGGGGATCCCGCTCACTGAGCGCGCCCAGACCTTCCTCTTAGTTCCGGGCCATCCGAACGAACTTGCCGGCGGCAAGCGTCCGCGAGTCACTCTTAGCCCAACATTGGTCACCGGAAGTGACGGTGCCCCGTTCGCCGTGCTTTCCACACCCGGCGGCGACAACCAGGAACAATCGCTGATCCAAATCCTGTTCAATGCCGCGCTTTTCCGCATGAACGCCGAGCAGGCCATTGAAGCACCACGCTTCCAGACCCGCCATTTGGTCTCCAGCTTTGACAACCATGCCATGAACCCCGGCGACCTGCTCCTCGACGAGCGCATTGCGCCTGCCGTGATGGAGGAGTTGGCCAAGCGCGGCCACAAGATCGAGACCCGGTCCCGTTGGAACAGCGGCGCGGCGCCGGTTTTGATCAAAGTTACTCCTGGAGGTGTGTTCGAGGCTGGGGCCGATCCGTACGGGTTCCGTTCCATGCGGGCTTGGTAGTTGTAAAAAGATTGGCAGTCTCGCGGCAAATTGAGTATAATTTTCCCAGGTAAACTTCTGGGTTTCGTACTCAATGCTCGGCGCCGGCCTCTCTTCCTCCCGCCTCTTTCGGTCTGGATGTTATTGCTGTGCCTTGATATACAGCCCTCATGGGGGCAGGACAAGAGGGTGCGGATCGGTCTGGTAACAGGCGACACACAGCCCCGTGTGTCCGATATTTTCAGGCCATTTACTAATTATTTAGGTCGGCGCCTTGAGCACTCCGAGTTTGAAATGGTCGCCTTTGCCTCCATTGAGGATCTTCTGGCTGCCGCCACTCAAGGGCGCATCGAGTTCGCATTCTGCAACGCGCCAGCCGAAGTCCAGCTCAATGCGCGGTTGGGGGCCAGACCGGTTGCCACGGTCCTGCAGCCCGCTCCCGGTGCAATAGGAGCTCCGGGTTCAGCTTGGACTGCGGGCTCGGTCTTTGTCCGGAAATCGCGGGCGGACATCCAGTGGCTCCAGGATGCCCGTGGCATGAGGGTAGTTGCGCTGGCCCCACTCGCGCTCGGGGGCTGGCTTGCGGCGCTCCGTGAGTGGCGGAGTCTCGGTTTGAATGAGTCCAAGGATTTCAAGACACTGGAGTTTCTGTTCTCCTACCGGGGAATTGCGGAGCGTGTCTGCAGCGGCGGGGCCGATATTGGCGTATTGTCCAGCTACGCGCTGGCTTCTGTAGCCGACACCTGCCCTGAGGGTTTCCGGGTCCTGCCTCCGCCTCCCGGAATTACCACCAGCTCCGACGTTGCCGCCAGCACCCGCCAGTATCCAGAAACTGCCTTTGTGGCGCTGGCTTCCGTGGATCCGGGTCTGGCGTCGAAGGTGGTTGTGGCGCTCCTGAGCCTGTCACCGGACAGTGTCGCGGCCAAAGCCGCGAATGCGGCCGGATTCACCATCCCCCAAAACTACTCTCCCGTGGAAGATTTGATGCGGGTGTTGCGGATCCCCCCTTTCGAAACTCAGGGCAGCCGCACTTTCCGCGAGGAGATGGCGCTCCATGTCCGCGAGATTGCAATTAGCCTCTTTGCGTTTGCCGCGATCCTGTTTGCCGCGTGGTATCGAACCCACCGGTTATACCGCGATCTCCGGGTCTCTGAATCCATTCGCCACCGGGTTTTCGATAGTTCCCCGATCGCACAAGGCATTCTGGACCCCCAGTCATGGACCCTGCTCGATTGCAATCCAACAGCCGCCCAGCTTTACGGATGGCCTTCGCGCGAGTCACTGGAGGGCAAGAGCATAGAGGCCGTCTCGGCCGCTCTTCAGTACGACGGAAGCAGTCCCACGGAACGGGCAGCCCGAATCTTCCGGGATTCCCACGGTGTCCGCAGCATGGTGCTGGCATGGCGCCACCAAAGGCCTGGCGGCGAGATCTGGCACGGCGAAATCCACCTGACTGCCTTCAGCAGCGGAGGCAAACTGCTTCTGCAGTACACCCT
>CAIYDY010000429.1 GCA_903925015.1 uncultured Acidobacteriia bacterium | reverse complement strand
TGTTCGGGGCGATCAGCACACTGGGGATTGGGTTTTACGCGCCGTGCATGACGATGGTGAGCCTGCTGGGGATGAATCCGGCGGCGGCGTTTCCTATCATGATGGGGTCGTCCGCGTTTCTGATGCCGGTGGCGAGCGCGAGGTTTGTGTGGAAACGGGCGTATTTGGCCCCGGTGGCGCTGGGGTTGACGTTGGGCGGGCTGGCGGGGGTTCCGTTGGCGGCGTTTGTGGTGAAGTCGCTGCCGTTGGTGGCTCTGCGGTGGTTGGTGATTGTGGTGGTGGGGTATGCGGCGGTGGCGATGGTGCGGTCGGGTTGGGAGGGGGAGGGGTGAAGACGAGTGGTCTCGTAAAGTCACAGATCCTCCGGCTTCAGACCGGTCCGTTTCTCAATCTTGGCAAGGATTGCGGATCCCAGCTCCTCGGAATCGTGGAAAGAGAACGGATAGTCTGCCCAACCGGGCTTCTTCAAGATTTTGTGGGAGCCGACTGTTCTGTCGTGGTGCCACCCAATCCGATTCAAGGCGGCGAAAACGCGCCGTGCCTTGGCCGATGGCCATGAACTCATGCAGCGATGTCGAAAATTGCTGTTATGGTACCCGGCAGTTCGGCGTGGGCGATTCGGTCGAGAAGAATTTCATTGGCTGCGGCTTGGGCCCGCTGGATGGCGTCCTGTTTGGACGACCCGTACAGCAGGACGTTCAACTCTGACACCTCGGCGATCCACCTGCCGTCCGGCTCGCGGTCCAGTTCTATGGATAGCTTCATATGCAAATGAGGTTAGCATGGACTTATGGTGCGGGCGGCGTCGCTTGCCAGAATGGTGAGTGGCTAGGCGAAGCTGGAGATTCGGAATCGAAATCCGCAAAAGTAATGTAGCCACTAAGGTTGCGACCATCCCTGCTGGAGGAGGACCATAGGGTTTCCGAAGTCGAGGGCGTGGCCCTCAACCAGTTCATCAATCTGGCAGTGGCGGAGAAACTATCCGCCCTTCGAACGGCGGACTACTTCCGAGACCGCGCCCGGCCGTGCAGATATGGCACGGGCAATCCACAGGTCTTGACTCGGCGTGACGGGTGCTTTTGACACACCCGCTGCTCCGGGGAATTCAAATCGTGGTCGTCTGTGCCCGGCTAAGTGCCGGACTTGCGGCGAAACAGTCCAGCCAAGCCGAGTGCGGAACCGAGCATTAGCCAACAACTGGGCTCGGGGGTGATAGTCATGTGGGGACCGACATTCCCTAAGGAGGTTGGGGTTGCCCACGTCGCGCCGCGGAGGGTCCCGGTTGAATCAAACAAGTCGGTGTGAATCTCCAAAGGAACCCCCTAGTTGGTTCCATTAGCCGGGGGAATTTGGTCAATAACAGCCTGCGTGTGCTGTGCCACGTTGTTGTGGAGCACCAAGGGCCCCCCAGGGGTCTGCACGGTGATTTCCATGAATAGATCGAAGTAGCTATCCGCCAAGATGCCGTTTACCTGCTGCGTCACGGCACCGCCGGTGTAAAATTCCGATCTTGCACCAGCGGTTTGGAAGCCATCCGCGACGCCGTCGCCAGCTATCACAGTGATTCCGTTGCCTATCAAAGTCATGTCATAGATTTCACTTTGAACCCTGCCGACGGAGCCCGCACTAGTCCATACGTTGACGATGCCCGAGGCTGTGAGCGTAAACGAATTCCCGTCCAACACGCCCGACATGAACGCAGTGCTTTGTATTGGGTGCGTGGCCGGTGTACATTGGTCCACCCAGTTGGTGCCGTTCAGGTCAAATCCGCAGGTGGGGCCTGCATACGCGGTAGTGCCAAACGCCGACAGCACCAGCGCGGAGCCTACCCAAGCTCTGAAGGTCTTCATACATTCTCTTCCTTCATTGGATCGAAGTTGTTTCCGTCTAATTGAGTCGCCAACGGAGGCTCTAGATCCGACGCTACATAGAGCATGTCGCCGTCCAAACGCTATCTCATTCGAAACTAGCTGTGTACAGGGTCTCTTGGCGCATTCGCCACTTGACCGAATTTGGTCAAGTGACCGCAGG
>CAIYDY010000428.1 GCA_903925015.1 uncultured Acidobacteriia bacterium | reverse complement strand
GGAACCACCACCCGCCAGATCCACCAGACCGACACGGAGCTAAATGCCCAATGACGCAACCACTACCACCCTCCCGTCACCGCGCGTGTTTATTTCCGGAAGAACCCAAGCCCCTCACTCCGCCCCGCAACGCCCGCGAGTTCCAAAAGTGGCAAAGGAAGATGGCACAGCGCGGTCTTACCCTCCCAACCACCTCCCGACCGGAGCCAAAATGCCCCCGCTGACCTACGGTCTCCGCTTCCGAGCCAGCCGCCCGGTCGCTGTTTGTGTAGGGCAGCGATTCCATAACCGGATGTCCCGGCACGCCAGCAGTCGGCGCTTCCTCAAAATCGGACAGGCAGCGCCGCCAAATGGCTTACAACCACCCGTCCAGCCGCTTCCATCGGTGTAACCCGCAAATGTTCGCCAAAAATCGCGGCTCATCCCAAACGCACCGCGCGCAAACTCTGATATAGTCTCTGCTAGTTCCCGAGGGTCCAGCCGAGGGACAGCGCCCCGATATTCCAAGTCATGAAAGCCGCGCCCACGGTGGTGCGGAGAAAAGGAGCCACACCCATGAATCGGTTTTTGACACTCGTCCTGGCCGCTTTCGTTTTCGCTTCATCGGCGTTCTGCCAGAACGCCACCGGCACCATTGAAGGCCGGGTCACCGACGCATCCGGCGCCGCAATTCCCGGTGCCGCCGTAACGGTCGAGAACCAATCGACCAACGTCAAGCTGACCCAACAAACCAATTCCGAGGGCCGGTTTTACCAACGCTATTTGGCAACTGGCAAGTACAACGTGACCGTTCAAAAGACCGGCTTCCAGAAGTACGTGCAGACACAACTCCAGCTGGACGTGGAACAGACGGTTTCCCTCGTGATTCCTATGAAAGTCGGCGAAGTGACCTCGACGATCGAGGTCCAAGCCAGCGCCGCGCAGCTTTCCACCGAGTCGGCAACGGTATCCACCGCGATTGGTACCAAGCAGATCCTCGACCTGCCCTTGGGTGGTAACCGTAACGTGCTGTCTCTGGCCAGTTTGGTGCCGGGCGTGGTCAGTGGCGGCGGATCCACACCATGGATCAGCGGCGGCCGCAACGACTACAACGACGTCACCATCGATGGCACGTCAGTGATCGTACCGGAGAACAACGTGAGCCACTTGCAAGTTGGCTACACGCCTCTGGAGGACAGCGTCGCCGAGTTTTCCGTGGTGACGAACTCGCTTGCTCCTGAATACGGGCGCACCGGTGGCGGCAGCATCAACATTGCCACCCGGACCGGTGCCAACAAGATCAACCTCGACCTGTTCGAATTCTTCCGCAACAACGTGTTGAATGCCAACAGCTGGGGCAACATCCGCAACGGCCTCCCGCGCGGAATTGTCCGCTACAACCAATTCGGCGGCACCGTGGGCGGTCCCGTTGTAATCCCGCATGTGTACAACGGCAAGAACAAGACCTTTTTCTTTGTCAGCGAGCAGAGCGTGAGGACACCCAGTTCCACGGCTCCCACGGCAAGTGTACCCATCGACAAGTGGCGCAACGGCGATTTCAGCGGCTTCACCAATGGTGCCAGCGGCGGCGTCGGCGCGGCGGTCACGATTTACGACCCCGCAACCGTAGGCACCGACGCATCCTGCCCGGCCACACAGCCCCGCTGTTTCCGCCAGCCGTTCGCCGGCAACCAGATTCCCGCAAGTCGCGTCGATCCTGTCGCGAAGAAGCTCCTGACGTACTGGCCGACCCCCAACAATCCGGGCGGCGTCACCAACCAAGCGCTGCAGACCAACAACTGGCGCACCCAGGGTGTCGCCAACAACCCGGTTGACCAGCTCGACGCGCGCATCGACCACAATTTCTCCGAAAAACTACGCGTCTTCGCCCGTGGGTCCAACCAGACTGGCGTCAGCACGGACTTCAACGCGTTTGGCAATCCCGGCACCCCGAGCGGTTCGGGTCCCAACAACTACTACAACCGCAACATAACGGCCAACGCCATCTATACGTTGACGCCTACCACGATTTTGAACTTCAACTACGGTTTTGCCCGCGCCGTGGCTCTCCGCTACCCCTTTTCGCAAGGCACCAAGCCTTCCAGCATCGGGCTGCCGTCCAATTTGGACGGCCTTGTGGACAACTTCGAGTTCCCCCAGATCAGCATCAGCGGGAACAATAGCGGTTACAGCTTGGGCCAGGCGTCCTTTACCACCCTGCTGAACCGGCCCATGTCGCACGTCCTGCGCAGCGATGTCACCAAGATCATGGGTAAGCACACGCTGAAAGCCGGGTTTACCTATGAAAAGCTGCTGGTAAACTTCACCCAGTTGGGCTCGCCGGATGGCCAGTTCAGCTTCGGCAGCGGTTACACCCAGCAAAACGCCTCGGCGGGCAGTTCCACCACGCAGGGTTTGGGCATGGCGACCTTCCTCCTAGGTCTGCCCAGCAACAATGGCAATGACATACAATTCACCTATTCGGCCGCCACTTCCAGCGCCTACATGGGTGCCTACATGCAGGACGACTTCAAGGTCACGTCGAAATTGACCGTGAACCTGGGCGTTCGCTGGGACGTCGACATCCCGCGCACAGAGCGCTACAACCGGTTGAGCTACTTCGACCTGAACGCGCCGTCCCCGCTGCAGGGACGGGTCGCGGCAAGTGCGATTTGCCCGAATTGCGGCAAGCTTGTCGGGGCGATGCGGTTTGTGGGGGCGTCGGATTCTCTGTACGGACGGCACCAGGTTCCCACAAACTGGAATGACTGGGCCCCGCGCATCGGTTTCGCGTGGAACGTGATGCCGAAGATGGTCATCCGCGGCGCATACGGCATTCTCTATGCACCGTCGGTATTCCAGGCTGCGGGTACATCCGGCACGTCCGGGACGGAAGGCTTTACGGGCGGTACGGCGCTGAACACTTCCGTGGACAACGGCACCACGTTCATCGCAAGCCTGAGCAACCCGTTTCCCAGCGGTATCGTAAAGCCCTTGGGCGCTCAGAACGGCCCGATCAGCGGCACGTTGACGGACATCGGTGGGGGCGTTCAGGACAGCTTCTTCAACGACACCCACAACCCGATCATCCAGCAGTGGAACTTCACCACCCAGCGGGAAGTCAAGGGCGGTTGGATCATTCAGGCTGGCTATCTGGGCAGCAAGGGCCAACACTTGCCGGACGGCGAAAGCAGCATCACGTATAACCAGTTGCCCGCCTCGTTCCTGTCACTGGGTTCGGCCCTGAATGCCAACGTTGCCAACCCGTTCTACGGGATCATCCAGAATCCAACTTCGATCTACGCCCAGCCAACCATCGCGGCGAGCCGCTTGCTGGATGCCTATCCGCAGTACTCCGGTGTCAGTTCGTTCCGCAAGCCGGGCGCGAATTCCATCTACCATGCGTTCATCCTCTCTGCCGAACACCGTTTTAGCCACGGGCTTTCGACACTGGTGAGCTTCACGGGGGGCAAGTTGCTCGACGATGCTTCGCAGGTTGTGACCTTCGTTGGCCAAGCGGGTTCCAAGCAGGATTACTACTGCCGCAAGTGCGAAAAATCGGTATCCTCGCAGGACGTGCCCCGGCGGTTGGTGGCCAATGCCAACTGGGAAATTCCGTTCGGCAAGGGACGCCTGTTCCTGGGCTCGATTCCGAAGGCGGCTGATTTCATAATCGGCGGCTGGCAGATCAACGGTATCACCACATTCCAGCGTGGTATCCCGCTGGCAATCAGCAATGGTGGCAACAGCTCGGGGTTGAACAGCCCCGGCATTCGGGCTACCGATAACGGCACCAATCCAGCCAAGTCCGGTGCGATCGCAGACCGGCTGACCAGCTACTTTGACCCAACCGCGTTCTCGCAAACACCGAACTTCAAGTTCGGCAACGTGGGCCGGTTCCTGCCGAATGTGCGTGGCCCTGGAACTCACAATGTGGACTTCTCCATCTTCAAGAATTTCCATCCGATGGAAAAGGTGATGGTGCAGTTCCGAGCGGAGATGTTCAATGCGACCAACTCCATCACTTGGGGCAGTCCGGGAACCACGGTGAATTCACCGTCGACGTTCGGGATTATCACCAGCGCCAGCGGCAACCGGACCATGCAGTTGGGTCTGAAGCTGTACTACTAGTCCAACTGTAAGTTGCAGACGGGCCGCCCTCAGCGATGGGGACGGCCCTTTTGCGTTTAGCGGCCTTCGACGCGGAGTTCGTTGACCACCGAGAATGCACCATGGACTCCGTTGGCCCGGATTCCCGCGATGTTCTTATCCATCATGTTGGCGACAACCCCTTCAAGCCGAATGTTGCCGTTCTTGACGATGATATGGATCGAAGGCATCGCACGGTAGCCGTACCGGACGGACAGCGCGCGGTCTCCATAGATGGCCCGGAAGGCGGAACGCCTGACCCGGTCGTCATTGGGGGATAGAGGCAGAACTTCGATCTCGTTGGTGACCTTGGTGACGCCCTCGATGCGGCGCACGACGTTGGCTGCGTCGGACTTGAGCGACGGGCGGGTTACCTCGCCGACCAAGGTGATTTCCGTGCCGTTGATGGTGAATCCAAGATCGTCGAAGACTCCAAAGTAGGGCAGCATGACGAGTTCATGCCGGACCTGACCGGCAAGTCGGCCCTCTGCCTCTGTTCCGTTGAAATACGGGTCCAGATGGTTGGCGACCTTCTTTTCGGGCACGGCGGGATCCTTGGCGAAGACGGCCGGGATGGCGAGGATTCCCGCCAAGAGTACGATGGTGAGTTTGTTCATGGTTGTGAACCTCCGCCTCTTGCACAGCAATCGATGTGCCAAAGATTATCGGCAGCATCCAGCATGAGCGGGACCAAGTAAACGCTTTCGCAGAAAAATGTGGTGGTGGGGGTGGCTGATTTGCACCACTGTCACAGCGAATGGATAGAATGGCGCTCATGGCGATCATCGAAAAGCACAACCCGGGCTCCTTTACATGGATCGAGCTCGGCACAACCGACCAAAACG
>CAIYDY010000427.1 GCA_903925015.1 uncultured Acidobacteriia bacterium | reverse complement strand
GGTAGTGCAGTGGACATTACCAGCCGCAAACATGCCGAGAAAGTCCAGCAGGAGCAAGAGGAGCGATGGCAGTTGGCGCTCCACGGCAATAATGACGCGCTGTGGGACTGGGATATCGTCAAAGGCAAGATTTACCGCTCCCCGGTTTGGAAGCGGATGCTGGGTTACCGCGAGGACGAAATCGGCGACGACCGGAGCGAATGGAAGAGCCGGGTGCATCCCGACGATATCGAGGCGACGGAAGCCGCCATGCAAGCCCATTTGGATGGCCGGACACCCCGCATGGAGTGCGAGTACCGGATGTTGGCCAAGGATGGGTCTTGGCGTTGGATCCTCGACCGGGGACGTTGTATCCGCGACGAAAGCGGCAATCCCGTCCGGATGGCGGGCTCGAAGACGGATATTACGGAACGCAAGGAAGTGGAGCGGCAACTGGCTGTGGAGGCGATGCTCGATCCGCTAACACAATTGCCCAACCGAAGACATCTGATGGCGGAAATGGAACGACGGATCTCGGATGCCGCGAACGGTGGGCAGGGGCTGATTCTGGCGATTGGTGACGTGGACCACTTCAAACATGTGAACGACAACCACGGGCATCTGGCTGGCGACAAGGTGCTGATCGCGCTGGGGAACCTGGTGCGCACGCATCTGAGGGACGGAGATTTTGGTGGTCGGCTGGGCGGGGACGAGTTCTGTTTCCTGTTCTCGGACGGAAGCCCGGCTACTGTTCAGGCGACTTTGGAGGACGTCCGGAGGAAGATGCATGCCGAGGTTTTCCAAGACGCCTCCGGCCAGGAGTTCCGCACAACAATGACTTTCGGCGCAACGGTCTTGAAGTCGGGAATGGACCGCATTGCGTTGATGACGGAGGCCGACGAGGCGTTGTATGCGGCCAAGCAGAACGGTCGGAACCGTGTTCTTTTGAGATAGCCGGCCATGCGGTCCTCAAGGCACGTGACAAAACGATAGCGGTTGTGGCAAACTGGAATAGTTCGGGCGCGGTGAGGTGGCAGAGTGGTCGATTGCGGCAGTCTCGAAAACTGTTGAACCTTCACGGGTTCCGTGAGTTCGAATCTCACCCTCACCGCCAGAATATTTTCCCGACATTACCTTCTCACCTTTTCAACGACGCAGGACTCCAGACTGGTCATGACCCACGCCGAATTCCTGCATCAGGCCATTGCTGAAATAGCAGAGGAAATGCCTGGCTTCGACGCCCTCGATCCTCAAAAACAGCAGAGTCTCCGGGCTCTGGCGGACCAATACTTCCATGACGAATTCATACCGCGTCTGGAGGGAATTATCAACATCCCCCGTTATGAGCGCTCACTGTCCGAGGCGACCGAAGAGGACCGTGAATTCATTGATGACCAGCGGGAGTTTTTGCGGTCCAGTATCATCAGGGCGCAGCGGGCTGCCTACACCCATCTGACAGAACAATACCGGCGATACTCGGACCCGTCACAGGTCTAAAGGGTGGTTGGGGAGGTGGAACCCCGGCCTCCCGGGGTTCGATGGATTCCTACTGCGCTGCCTGAATCCCGGTAAGGCGGCGATCCGCACTCTGGTGGAGGTCGAGGGCACGGGCCAGGATCGAAGTCGCCGTGGTCTTGGCGGTTGGATCGCACTGCATGCACGCTCCGCGCAATGCTGCGGCAGCGAGCATTTTCTCGGCTACACCGGCGGATTCGGCCTCGAATTGGGTGCGGCACTCACGCGGGGTCTGCTTGGTCTTGCACTCTTGCAGACGGGCCGACAGGTCCAAAACACTCGAGGCGATGTCGTACACCTCGGAGACTCTGGTGTAAGCGGTTACAAATTTTCCAAGTAGCTGTTTATCGGTAGCGGACCGGCCTCCGAACGCTTCAATTTCAGCCTTCATTGCCGCGTTCAGCTTGCCGAATTCCGCCGCGTCAATTTCGCCGCCTTTTGCCAGCAAATCCTCCACCGCGCGTCCCGCCTTGTATAGGGAATCCAATTGTTTCTGCGGGCTCACTGGTGCCGGTGGCGGCGCTTCGGGACCGCATCCCGATAGAAGCACTAGGAGTAATGTGACGGCGGTTACTATTTTCATATTCCCTTTCTTAGGGCTTCATTGTCTCATACCCGAATTTGAATTTCGACTTGGTCACCTGCCCGGATGCACAGTCCCAACTGGCTCCACCAAAGGCCTCCCGCTCCAATTGATACAATGGTGCTTCCACCCACAAAGACGGAGTTTCGATGGCAAAGCTGGATTCACCCTCGCGCAAGTCCAGTAGTACCCGGCCGGTAGAGCCTGTTCCCGCCCTTGCCTCCCCTCTGGTTGCCGTGATTATGGGCAGCAAGTCCGACTGGGAGACCATGCGGGCGGCGGACGAGGTACTGACCGAGTTTGAAATCCCGCACGAATGCCGGATTGTTTCCGCACACCGTACACCGGATTTGCTGGCGGAGTTTGCCAAGGGGGCCGAGGATCGCGGGCTTGAGGTGATTATCGCCGGTGCCGGCGGCGCAGCCCATCTTCCCGGCATGACCGCCGCCTTTACAACTCTGCCCGTTTTGGGTGTTCCGGTGGAAAGCAAGGCTCTGAAGGGCATGGATTCGCTGCTTTCCATCGTCCAAATGCCGGGAGGCATTCCGGTGGCAACGCTGGCAATCGGCGCGCCGGGGGCAAAAAATGCCGGCTTGCTCGCGGTGGCAATTCTCGCGAACACCCGACCAGAGTTGCGCGCCAGATTGAAAGCTTTCCGCGAGCGTCAAACGCGGAAGGTCCTCGAAGACACACTCCCTTGAAAACGATTTATCCCGGAACCCATTCCCTCAAGACGATCCTACCCGGATCGACGATCGGTGTCCTCGGCAGCGGCCAGTTGGGCCGGATGTTCGCACTTTCGGCGCGCCGGATGGGCTACCGGGTTCACACCTATTCGCCCGACCGCGATTCCCCGACGGGCCAGATTGCGGATGTGGAAATCGATGCAGCCTATGAGGATCTCGACCGCGTCCGCGAGTTCGCGGAGGCGGTCGACGTAGTGACCTTTGAGTTCGAGAACGTTCCGGCGGCCACGGCGGAGACCGCAGCCCGGTATGCGATTGTGCGTCCGGCGGGCGATGTTTTGCACACAACCCAGCACCGGTTGCGGGAAAAGACCTACCTCGCCAAGCACGGCTTCCCGGTGACAAGGTTTGAGGCGATTCGCTCTTTGGAGGACATCCAGCGGGTGGGCGCGGATTTCGGGCCGGGCATCCTGAAGACGGCTGGATTTGGGTACGACGGCAAGGGCCAGTACCGCGTGGGCTCGCAGGGCGACATTACTTCGGCTTGGGAAAAAATGGGCCGCCAGGAAGCGGTGCTGGAAGCGCTGGTCGATTTCGAGTCGGAGCTATCTGTGGTGGCAGTGCGCTGCGTGCACGGCGAGTACGCCTTCTACGCGCCGTGCGCGAATGCCCACGTGAACGGGGTGCTGGATGTTTCGAGCGCGCCTGTCGCCTTTCCACCCAGGGTTGCGGAGGATGCCAAGGCCATCGCCAAGGGCATTCTGGAGCAATTCCAGATGACTGGCGTACTGTGCGTGGAATTTTTCCTCACTCGCGACCACCGGCTGGTGATCAACGAGCTTGCGCCACGGCCACACAATTCGGGCCACCTCACCATTGATGCCTGCGTGACGAGCCAGTTCGAGCAGCAGCTGCGGGCGGTTTGCGGTTTGCCACTGGGGAGCACCGACATGCTCCGTCCGGCGGCTATGGCGAATCTGCTGGGGGATGTGTGGTTTCCCGAAGAGCCGAAATGGGCGGATGCACTGGCGATTCCCGAGGTGAAGCTGCATTTGTACGGGAAGATGGAGCCGCGGCGCGGTCGGAAGATGGGGCATTTGACTGCGACGGCTGGGTCGGCCGCCGAGGCGGAGGGGGTCGTGCGGCGGGCCCGGGGATTGTTGGGGTAGGGAATTGCATTTGCCAATCTTAACTGGAGCCGCAGCCATGCTCAACTTCGAAATTTACAAGCGCGCGACCGTACCTCCCGGATTTCAAGGGTGCCTTTGCGGCTTCGAAGTATCGACGCCAGAAGTTGGCAACCGCAGCGGCCCGCTCAGGGGTGGTGGCACGGGCGCCAGCTAGGTAGATTTCAGCACCTTGAAGGTCTGGGATTAGGCCGGTCTCTCCAAGCCGGTTCAGAAGATTCCCAAAATAATTCCCCCGAAAACTGTCCTGCTCAAAGTTCACAGAACCCGAGTCCTCCAGCATATCCGAAAGCAGCACTAGAGTACCGCGATGGTTTTCCGCAGCAAGAAACTGGGCTGCCAACCCCAAGCTATCAAAGATTGCCGTTTTTTGGGCAATCTGGGGCCGTTCTTGGAATTCTTTCAGCTGGCTGTTGATGCGATCACGTGCGCTTGCCACCTTGCCTTCATGCTCCTTCTGCCGCCGTCGCCAGTC
>CAIYDY010000426.1 GCA_903925015.1 uncultured Acidobacteriia bacterium | reverse complement strand
GCCAGCAGCCCGAGGACAGGCGTCCGAGGCTGAATTTACCGACGCTTACCCGGACGAGACGGAGCGTCGGGAGCCCCACGGCCGCCGTCATCCGCCGGACCTGCCGGTTCCGGCCTTCGGTGATCGTTATTTCCAAGTCCGTGGTTGCCGCAGCACTCTCCACCAGCGAAATACGGGCCGGTCGGGTTGGACCGTCGCTCAGATCGACACCCTGCCGCAGATGATCCACGGCTTCCTCCGTCACACGTCCGGCAGCGCGGACGAGGTAGGTCTTGGGCACGTGGTGCTCGGGATTGGTGAGCCGCTCGGCGAATTGGGTGTCGTTGGTCAGAATGAGCAGGCCGCTGGTGTCCAAGTCCAGACGACCGACGGGCGAAACGAAGGTGTCGATTTCGCCCAATAAGTCGTACACGGTTGGTCTGCCATCCGGGTCTTTGAATGTGGTAATGTAGCCGGTTGGCTTATTGAGAAGAATATAGCGCTTGGCTTTCACTTCCAACGGTTTGCCGTCGAACAGGACTCGGTCGCGTTCAAAATCCACCCAGTGGTCCGGGTTCTCCACCACCTTGCCGTTTACTTGGACACGGCGGGCGTGGATCCAAGACCTCGCTTGAGTCCTGGAGCCAAGACCGGCCTTGGAGATGACCCGTTCCAGCGTCTTGAGAGGCCTGTCGGTTCCGGTCACGGAAGAACGACCTTTGCTACGGCGGTATTGCCTCCGGAATCGGAGACCCGGAAGGCGAGGACATGCTCGCCTACGGGTAGATCCGTCAAATGGAGTTGGAAGGTTTCTCCGGGCGAGTCGAGGATGCCGTCGGCTGGCGAGATGGGCGTCCAAGTTCCGCCGTCCAGGGACCATTCCGCACGGCGCAGGGCACTGGCGGCATCTTTCGCTTCCAGCGCGATGTCGGCTATCGTGCCGGTTCTGGCAGAAGACAGGACGCGGATCACGGGCGGGGTGTTGTCGATTAGGACCGGCGAACTGACCAGATCCGATTCCTTTGCCGTGCTTCCGGCGTTGGAATCGCGGTCTGAGGCGGTCACCCGGAACCAGTACTTCCCATCGGGAAGGCTATCGGCGTCCAAGGTCCAGTTGGTTTCGTGCAGGTTTCGGCGAACATTCTTCCAGTCCCGTTCGCCCTCGCCTTTGTAGTCCAGTTGGTAGGAAAGCTTGTCGGAGTCTGGGTCGTCTGCCTGCCAAGCGATCAGGATCTGCTGGACTGCGGCTTTGGAAACGGTTTGTGTCGCGGTGCCGGTGGACGGGGACGGGCCCGCGTCGCCTGTGTCTGTGACGCTCACGCTGAAGGTGGCTCCGGCGCTTGCGGCCGCTCCAGATGGCTTGGTGTTCTGCGCCGGAACCTGCTGGGAAAGGACCGTGATGGATTTGACGACCGGAGGGTTGTTCTGGGGCAGGTAGGCCGCCGATAGGTTGTCGAGGAAGGCGGGTCCGGCCAGATTGGCTTTGAATTGTAGAAAGCGCGCGTTGGGGCTGGGGATTTGGGTGCCGCTCGCCGTGGACAGGGCAGGGGACCAATCACTCCAGCTGGCGTCGGGACGGAGGCTATTTCCAGACCTCGTGCTGATGGTGGCTGCTGAGCCCGTCCACCGAAGTTGGCCCCAACGGGAGGCGGAACCGGCGTCGAAAACCGGTGATTCGTACGTGCCGGAGGCCGGGGATCCACCCAAGCGGTGGATTCGACCCATGTTGGCTGTTGCCGCAAGCATGGAACCGTTCCATTGGAGCAGCCGCACGGTTTCCGCGTCCTTGAGTTCGGCCACGAGGGTCAGTTTATGGTCGGCGGAGAAGCGGTACACGCGCCCGTTGTGGTCGGTTCCAAAGATCAGGGAGCCGTCGGGCGTGGGGAGGATGTCGAAAACATTCTCCTCCTTGGTGGACCAAAGAGTATCGACCGTGTTGTCCGGGTTGATCCTGTAGATGGCGGATTTCTCGACATTTGCGGCTTCGACAACTGGTGGGGCGGCCTGCGTTGGCTGGTTTGCCGTCGAGGTCTGGGTCTTGGGGGCCTCTGGCGCGGATGGTTTGAGGTCCCCACCTGCGTCGGCGGTCACGGTAATGCTGGTGACTGCGCCTCCGGTGTCGGGTTGTGCGCTTCCACCCTGCTGTTGGGTTCCTTGGATCTTGTGCGCCAGGGCTCCACCTAGGCCAGCCGCGTAAACCTCACCCTTGGGGCCGAGCGCGATGGCGCGGATCTCCGGCAGGGCGGAATCGTAGAGAGCGAAAGCCTTTTCCTTGCCGGTGATGCGGTAGAGGACGCCGTTGGGCTCGGTCCCGGCTAGGAGGCGGCCCTGCGGGTCGAAGAGCAGGCCAGTTACGTTGACTTGGCCGGTGGAATAGTATTCGTCACCCTGGTTGGGGCCTGTGATCCGGAAGACCTTGCCGTCGGCACCGGTACCGGCGTAGAGGGCTTGGTCGGGGCCGATGGCGAGGGCCCAGATGTATTTGGCCTTCGGGTCGAAGTAGAGTGAAGCCTTGCCGTTTTCAATCCGGTGGATCTGGCCGTCGGGTGACGTGGCGGCATAGAGGATTCCCTCGGAGTCCACGGCGAGGGCGAAGACCTCGGGCCGGTCGGCGGTCCAGATGAGGGTGGAAGTCCCGGTGCGGTCGATCTTGTAGATGCGGCCGCGGTGTCCGGTTGCAGCGTACAAAGATCCGTCGGGACCCGGTACGACGGCCCAGACAGCCGGCTGGCCAGCGTCGAAGAGGAGGTCAATGCGGGGGGCGGGCGTCAGTCGGCCGTCGCGCCCCAGGGAAATGCCGTCGAATTTGCCTTTGGAGAAATCCGTGAAGCTCGACATCTCCCAAAACGCGGGGGTGGAGGCGAGGAGGGTGGCCGAAGCCAGAAGAAACGCCAGTGCGAGCCTCACTCGACCACCTCAACCTGTACGGTTTTCGATCCTGAGACCATCATGTCGCCTGCGTCGACTACCATTTCAGCCAATTTCGAATTCCTGTTCTGTGAGAGGGCTTGCGATCCGGCGAGCACGAGGGCGACCGACGGGGGCGGATCCGGGAGCTCATCGCCACCAGCCTCGAAGGCGGGTTCGGCGCGCCAGACCCGGAGGTAGGCACGGTCTCCGGACCGGAGGCGGTTGACGTTCGCGATGAGTTGGTCCGGAGTGTGCGGGGTTAGAGCCGCCGTCTGCCGGAGGTCCGCCAGCGAGGTCTGCCCTCCATCGGCGACGGTGAAGTAGAGCGTTCCGGGGGCGGTGCCGACCGGGATCTTGAATTGCAAGGCACGGCGGACTTCGGTACCGTTTTGGCCATCGAAGACTGCGGTCAGGGTGATGGTCTCGCCTGGCTTGGCCTCCCGCCGGGATGTGTACAGCTGGGAAAGGCTGAGGTCCTTCTTGGCGTTGGATGTCTCGATCACAACCACAATGCGCTTGACCTTGAGCGTGTCAAAGGCACCCTGCATGACGTAGGAGAGCGGCAGCGCCGTGGTTGTGGCCGCGACCATGGCGGAACTGGTTTCGCCCGCGAAGAAGCTGCGCAAGTCGACGGTTTCGGGGCGTCCTTCAAACTCAATTCGACCGCGAATTTGGACGCTGGAGGATCCGGTGGCCCGTTCAGTCGCCTCCAGCGCGGAGAAAACGGCCATTTGTGTAAGGTACGGGGCTAGAAATCGGTCGTTGACGACCTGCATGTTGTACTTGCCGACGCTGGCGTTGTCCTGGGTGACGGAAATTTCCAGGGGCAGCGTGGCTGCCCGGCGACCCAGCAGACCGGCAACAGCGGTATTGCGGTCCTGCGAGATGACCCCCATCAATTCCTTGGCTGCGGAAATCTTGAACGAGGTATTCACGTTTGCCAGCAGCGTGATCACCTCCGAGCGGGTAAACGGCAGGTCGGTGGGGCCGACCGAAAGGAAGCGGTGGCCGAAGGCGTACACCTTTTCCCCGTCGATGCAGGTGAGGGTGCCGTCCGCGCCCACGGACATGTCACCGGTCAACAATTCCACGGAAATCATGGCACCTGGCTGGAGCTTGGAGGGATCGCCCATGACTAGGTTTCCCGCTCCGCCGGTCGACATGCCTTGGCGCGGTTCCAAGCCGAGAGCACGGAGGCCTGGGCTGAAGGCTTCGACGGCCTTTGAGGAAAAGCCGCTCAGCGACAGGGGCGTGGCCACTTCGGTCATCCTTGAGTCCTGCGTCTGGGATGGCGGCAGTGGGGTTGGCAGGGCGGGGAGGAGGGTTCCGGCCACGAGGCGCGGACGGACGGGGCCGGGCATGTCGCTCACCCTCAACATCTCTTCAATCGGGCGGATTCCGGCGATGGGGTCCTTGGCGTACGGAAATGCGAGGGCAACGGCTCCGATCAGCCTGCCATTGATGTAGACAGGGCTGCCGCTCATGCCCTGCATCACGCCTGTGTGGTCCAGCGGGCCACCGGAGAGGCGGGCGAGGATGATGGATTCCCTGGGGCCGGTATTGGCGAGGATTCCCAGAATTTCCACTTGGAAGTCTTCGATCTTGTCGCCTTCGAAGACGGTCCTGCCAATGCCGTGCTGACCGGCGCGGACTTCGGCGAGAGGCATGAACTGCACTGCCGCCTGTAAAGGCCAAGCGGCTACGGCAAAAAGTATGGAAGGTGCCAGCCTGGCGAGGTTCACTGTTTCAGCTTACCGCCCTCTATCTGGGTAGGAAGCTGCGGACGGCAGGGTAGAGTTCCTGGGCGAACGCGATCGCGGTTTTGTCCGCCTCGGCGATGCGGCCTGTTTGCACGGGAACCACGACACGCACCAGCGAGGTGTTGCTCCTGTGTTTCGTGATGGAATCGCCCACCAGGTAGAACTTGGCGGCGAACTCATCGGCAATTACGCGGGCCGACGTTTGGTACCAGTAAAGCACCAAGCTTGTTTCCTCGCCCTTCGATACCAAGTATCGGTTGACGTTGATGGTTTCGCCGCCTGTTTGGATATTGATGGTGCCACTTTCAGCTGGCTGGAAGCCCTCGCCCGGAAGACAGTTCTTGGGGGAGTGCGGTGATTGGCCGGTCCGTTGCGTCTGAAAGTAGGCGATGAACAAATTTGCGCCACCTTTGGGACCGGCATACCAGCGCAGCAAAAGGTCGTCGGCGCGGAGAATGGCGACGGTCTCGGGCTCGACTGCACCTTCCCGGGAAGTTTGGAAGCTTCCAAGGTTGGCCGGAAACGCCGATAACGGCATCAGTAGCGGGACCGAGTCCCCTTTGGAGGCAGAGTAGAACAATCCTGCTTGGAGGATCAAGAGGATTGAGGCTGCAGCTAGAAATGGGTTACGCCCCGACGGTTTCGACATTGGCTGCTACCTTTCCGTTTTCCATCTTGGTTGCGATTCGGCTCAGAATCTGGTGCACAAGGGCCAGCATTGCGAAAGCGATCATGAAGATCACCCACCCTTGTGCTTCGTGGAAGAAACCAGCGGCGAGCTCCGGATTGATTTCCGAGACCATGCCGGTCATGGTGACGCGCCCGGAATTGGCAATGATTGCGATCGGGATTGTGGAGAAAAACAGTGCCACTCGAATCCACAACCGCTTCTCGCCGAAATAGCCATAGACGAGGGACAGGAAGGTCAGTGTCAGGAGCGAACGGATGCCGCTGCAGGCCTCGACCACGTTCAGATTCTGGGAGGAAAGCACAAGGACGTTGCCTTCGCGGATAACCGGAATGCCCATCAGGTCGATCGCATTTTCAGCCACCCGGCTGGCGAGCAACTGGAGCGGAAAGGTGATCTGGTTATAGATCACCGATGGAATCGGCACCATGAAGAACAGGAGGAAGAGTGGAAATGCCAGTGCCTTGGCTAGTTTGGAGCCGCCCAGCAGGAGGACGGCGCCGATGATCGAAAAAACAAAAGCTGTACGGGAGAGGAACAATTCCGCTCCCATGGTGGCGATATAGAGCTGGAATCCAGCCCATGCAAGCACGGCAAAGCCCCACCAGTTGGGTTTTGTCTCGATTGCGAGAAGCCGTTCCCGTTCCTGCCAAATGATATAGCCTGCGATGACGGGCACGAAGAACCCGTGGCCCATGTCCTCGTCCTCGTACCACTGTTTGACCAACGCAAACAGGATCGGGGCGTAGCTGATAACGATCAGCGCGGACACCCAGGCGATCATCGCCCAAGGCAATTTTGCTGCAGGCTCGGTCGGGGCCGGGTTGCTGATTGGTAGATCCGAAGATTCTGTGGAAGCCGCCGTCATCGTGTCCTTATGTAGCTTGAACCTTCAGAATACCATCGCGGGGACGGGGTGTTGGGCGATTCCGGTACCACTACTACTTGGATTTCCCCGCACCGGCGTCTGTGAAGATCTTCCGGGCCATGAAGTCGACGACCTTGGCTTCGTTTCGGCCGTTTTCGTAGTAAGCGGCTTTCAGCAGCTGGTCCTTTCGCTCCAAGAGGGTTTCGCGGATGGACTGCTGGGCACGGGGATCGCTCAGGTCGCGCTGGCCGGCGGGTTCGCGCGAGATCATTTTGAAAATCCGGTAGCCCTCGGGAGTGCGGATGACTTGCGACATCTGGCCGGGGGGGAGGGAGAGGATCAGCTTGCGGAGCTCGGGGCTGGTTTTTTCGAACGACGACTCGGGCAGGAAGCCCAGATCTCCACCGTTTGGAGTGGTCTGCGGATCTTCGGAGTAGTTCTGGGCGACCATGGCGAAGTCCTCGCCTTGGCGGAGCCTGACTTCGATCGCCTTCATCTTGCGACTGGCTTCCTCCTCGGTCTTGGCCTTATCATTCTTCAGGTTCCGGACGTTGGGATCGGGTTTGTTGGTCACCACGATCTGCGCCATGTGGTACTGGGGCTCGGGCAAATTGAACATGCCGCGGTTGGCGTTGTAGAAGGCGGCAACATCGGGATCCGTGATGTTGATTTTGGAGGTGATTTCCTTGTTGAAGAGCTTCTTGACGCTCTCGTCCTTGCGGACGCGGGCCTTCAACTCGTCAATTTTCAGACCCCACTGGTCGAGCTGTTTTTGGAACTCCTCCTTGGTGTAGGGGGCCTTGAGCTCATTGAGGCGTGCGTCGACGTCCGCGTCGGTCGCCACCAAGCCAGCTTTTTCGGCGCGCTGGAGCAGAATTTCGTTGTCGATGAGGGACCGCAGCACCTCCAGTCGGCGCAATTGGACTTGGTCGGCACTTTCGCCGTCATTTTGGCCGGCGGGAAATTGGGACTTGTAGGTCCGGTCCACTTCGGAGTAATAGACCGGTCGTCCGTTCACTGTGGCTGCGACGTCGGGGGACGCGGAGTCACCGCAACCAGCCAAAATCGCCATGGTGGCAACTGTTGCGGACATGGCCGCCCAACGCAAATAGTTCATCGTTCTAGTCTTCAAAGGTGATCCTTCATTATAATGGCCATACGACATGAAAGTTGGAATCATTGGAACGGGAGCTATCTCCCACAAGCACGCGCTGGCGTACAAGAACATCGGATTCGAGATTGTAGCCTGCACGGACATCAATCCGGCCAACGGCGAAGCGTTCGCGGCGAAGTACGGCGGCGTGTTTTTGGCCACCTACGAGGAGCTGTGCAGGTACCCGGCGGTCGAGTACGTGGACGTGTGCACGTTCCCGGATTTCCGCATGCAGCCGATCCGGATCTGCGCCGAAACCGGCAAGCATGTGCAGGTGCAGAAGCCGATTTCAACGAATTTGGCGACAGCACGCGAGATGGTGGAAACGGCCCGCGCAGCCGGGATCACGCTGGGCGTGGTCAGCCAGCACCGGTTCGACGATTCGACGATGTTCCTGAAGCGCGCGATCGACGCTGGGCGGCTGGGCAAGCTGATCCAGGCGGATGCGTACGTGAAATGGTTCCGGTCGGCCGAGTACTACGGGCGTCCGATCAAGGGTAGCTGGGCTGTTGAGGGCGGCGGCGCGCTCATCAACCAGGCGATCCACCAGATTGACGTGCTGCGCTGGCTCGCCGGGCCGGTGAAGTCGCTTTCGGCGATGTGGCAGCTGGGCGCGCTGCACAAGATCGAGTCCGAGGACGTGGTGAACGCACTGATGCGGTATGAAAATGGTGCGACGGGGATCATCCAGGCTTCAACGGCGATGTGGCCGGGGTATTCGGAGCGGGTGGAGATCCACGGGACCAAGGGCACTGCGATCCTGACCGGCGACAAGCTGACGCACTGGGATGTGCGGGACGACGAGGGCAATGAGTCCGATCCCGCGCCGGTGGATGCGTCGGTTTCGTCGGGGGCTTCAGACCCGATGGCGATTTCCCTGGAGCCGTTCGAACGGCAGTTTCTGGATTTCGCGGATGCGATCCGGAACAAGCGGAAGCCGTTGGTGGCGGGCGAGGAAGGTTGCGACGCGCTGGAGCTGGTGGAGCGGATTTACGCGGCTTGCCGGGCGGAGTAGGTATTTCTTGAAAGCGGGGCGGGGAATCAGCGGCGGTCGTAGAAACGCGATTCCCCGCTGGCTGCGGGCGGAACAATTTCCCAATCGTCGATGCGCGGAAAGCCCGGTCCACCAAGGCTTCCAGCTGGGGATACTTGGAAGTAGTTCGCTGTGACGGTTACTGTCCACCCTCCTTCTGCAGTCGCTTGGCATAGGTATTGGCGGCAACCAAGCTCTCGATAGCGGCATCGGTGTTGCCCTCCGCTGCCTCTTTTTTTGCGCGGTCCAAGGCCAACCGCATATTGGTGTGAAGCTGCGCGATACTTGGGTTCAATGCTTGGCCTTGTTGCCGGGCGATGTCTTGCAGCTGCTTCATGGCACCTTCGGCCAGCTTGGTGCTGGCTTCCACCGGCCCAAGCTTTTCCAGGAATATGGGAGCGTACGGGGCGTTTCCGATTGCGGCAGCTGAGTTTGGAGCTATCTCGGCTTCCGGCAGTGGGCGCGCCACAGGTGCCTCCCAAGCGGATTGTTGCGGTTGGACGCTCGGCGTACCCAATTGACCGGTCTGCCCTTCGGCTGATCCGCCCGACTCCCGGTGGACCGGTATGATTGCGAAGTCCGGCACGGTTCCACCCAGGCTCCGTATCCGGGCTGTGATGAAAACCCATTGGTCGCGGTACATGCCTTTCTCAGGTTCGCCGGAACTTGCTGTTTTGAACATGACTGCGGCGTTGTTGAAGGCTTCCAGCGCCAATTTGGGCTGCCCAGTTTGATAGATCACGCCCACTTGCTTGTAGCTGTAGGCCACCTCGGTTGCAAGAGCCGGATACTTGGCGGCGTAGGGCTTGAGTTTTTCCAAATACTTGACCCCGCGTTCCAGCACCGCGCGCCCTTGCGGCGTCAATTCTTGCTGCGGGTCGGCGGCTTGGCTGTCCAAGGCTTGCCTCAACTGTTTGACGTCTGCAAGCAGGGCGGGGAGGTTCTCCTGGGCCGCGCCGCGCTGGTCGATCCTGTCGAGGAGTTTGGCAATCTGCGCCTCGCCGGCCGCGGCCCGCCGCGACTGGGTCCGAGCCTCCAAGGCCTGCCAAGTCCCGAAAATACCAAGGAAAAGAACTAGGGAACAGACCGCCACCACCAACCTGTTCCTTGAGATATACCGCGATATGCGCTCCACGAGTGGGCCCTTGCGGGCCGCTACTGGGCGGCTGTCGAGGAAACTTTGCAGATCAACGGCCAATTCCTTGGCCGAGGAATAGCGGTTCTTCGGATCCCGCCGAAGGCACATCAGAACGACCTGGTCCAGATCCCCGACAATGCGCCGCCGAAGTTCCGACGTTGTCTCGGGGCCGCGCTGGATGTCCTCCCGAATCTTGGTGCTGGGAGCTTCGGGTTCCGTAGTTAGCTTGTCGCCCGGATTGGCGTGCGGCAAAGTCCCTGTCAACAGCAGGTACAAGATCACGCCCATGGTGTAGATGTCGGACGCCTTGGAAACCGGCGCACCGGAAAACTGCTCCGGACTGGCGTAACCGGGGGTCATCATCCGGCCCTGCACCGCCGTAAGCTCAATATTGGATGCGGCCACTTGCTGCTTGGCGATTCCGAAATCCAGAAGCTTCACCGTGCCGTCGCCGGTGACCAGGATGTTGGAGGGCTTTAGGTCGCGGTGCACCACCAGATTTTCGTGCAGGTAATGCACGGCCGCGCAGATCTGGAGAAAGATGCTGACCCGGCCCGCCAGATCCAGTTTGCGCTCGTCGCAAAACTTGTCGAGCTGCGTGCCTTCGACATACTCCATGACGTAGTAGGGCAGACCGTCGTCGGTCTGTCCACCGTCCAGAATTCTTGCGATATTGCCATGGTCGAGGTTCGCCAGAACTTGGCGCTCCTGGTGGAAGCGCTCGATCAGCTCACGCGACGCATTGTCTTTTTTCAGGATTTTGATGGCGACCGACTTGCGGAAAGCACCGTCGTCGCGGATCGCGAGGAACACGGTTCCCATGCCGCCCTCGCCGATCTGGCCCCGGACCCGGTAAGGCCCGATCATCCAGTCCCCGCCGCCCGGACCGGAACCGGAAGAACCGGAAAGGGCGGCAAGGTGGGCATCGCGGAGGCCTGCGATTTCAAAAAGTAATTCGGAATTGCCGGCGCACTCGCGCTCCAGAAACGCCTCCTGTTGGGAGACCGGGAGTTCCATTGCGCGGTCGAAGATGTCCCTAATCCGCAAAAACAACGAGGTGTCGATGGGCATGGTCAGTTCCGGGAGCCTGCTAAATCATTTTGTACAGACGGTCGATGTGGGCCCGCGCACGCGTGAGCCGCTCGCGCACGCTGGCCAATTTGTTTTCTCGAAGCGCTTCCCCGGCATCCTCTAGGGATGATTGCACCAGGGTGCGCTGGGTTGCCAATGCCGCACTCAGCGCGTGCCCTTCGTCCAATGCTTTGCGTTCCATGGCGTTGACGGTGTCGATGGCAGCCCAGCCCTTGGCCGAAAGCTCGTCCAGTTCCACCTTCAGGCGATGCTCCTCGTCGTCCGAGCTCCACAGCGGGGTAGCGGCGAGAAGGCCGGCGGCTCCCAGCATAGTGCGGCGCGTCATTATTGCACCAGACGGGCCGCATAGCCCGGTTTGGGAACGTTGGACGAGGAAATTGGCAGGCCGCCGTATTGGCCGATGGTAACTGCTGGCCGGACTGTGGCCGCCACGAACTCGCCAACCTTTTCCGTTTGCAGGTCGATAACGGCCTTTGTGTCGGGATCAATCACTTCCCTGATGATCTTGTGGATCTCGAAGTGGTCTCCCACTTGGACGCCGTCGTTTCCGCCGATGGTGAGATACAGGTTGCAGCCTTCGATGGTGGCAACCTTGCCTTCGATCTCACGGGCCTTGGCCCCGATGGCGGGAACCCTTTGGTTGATAAAATCGGCGATCTTGGTGACGGCGTCCAACGTGGCCTCGCCGATGATGGTTTCCTGGAAGTTCGAACTGTTCATGCCGCTGGATGCTGCTGCGGCACCGCGCCAAGAGCCCGCAATTGCACCCCAGTCGGTGCTCGTCCGCTTCGACTCACCGCGCGCGGAGGCGGTCTCCAGCGTTTCGCCGGTCTCCGCGTCCACCAGGCGCAGCGTAATGGCCACAACTGCCTTGTCGGTACGCTTGGAATTGGCGATTCCACCCGCAAGGCCCCCTATCGGTCCGCCCAGGCCGCCGAGGAAGCCACCCGCCGCGTTCTTCTTTTGGGTGTCGTCGCGCCCGAAGATGGTGATGTCGCCAAAAAGGATCGCATCGGCACCTGTGAGACCGCCGATCTTGGGTTTCGTTCCCGGTTTCACGCGGTTGGTGGCGCCGAAGTTTTGTTCCGCCATCACGGCTTGGATTTTCTCGCGCTCCAAAAGCACCACGGTTTTGGATTGCGCCATTTTGTCCGTCAGCATCGCCCGGATTCCCTGGCCCACGTTGACTGAGTTGCCAAAGATCGCGGTCACCTGCGTCTGGACGGCCGCGAAATCAAATGGGGTCACCGCGAGGCGGCGTTTCCTGGCGTTCGCAACGGCGGCGACTGCTGCGGGCGGGGCACAGGCCGCTGCGGCTGAGGTTTCCGGCTGGGGGGCGGTCGCGACCGGCGCAGCGGATTTGGTGGGTTGCACCGTAGGAGGTGCCGGGGACACATTCGTTGCCGCAGCCGCATGGCCGGCTCCCGGATCGATCAGGGTATCCATCACCAATTCGGAGACCTTGGCCTTTTGCAGTTTCAGCATGTCCGCCGGACTCAAATTGACCGGCTTGTTCTGCCTCTGCAGCATTTTGACTACGGAGGACTCCGACATTCCACCTTGCAAGAGTTGGATTACGGTATCCACCGGCGATCCGGCCGCGGTAGGCGCAGCGGCTGGCTTTTTCACGGGCGGCGCGGCAGGAACAGGTGGCTTGTCCTGTCCCATGGCCAGGGCCGATAGGGCGACAAACGAAATAGCTGCAATCCGTTTTGACATAAAAGTTTGATCTCCTCTTGTGTTCTTTCCTAGCGGTGCGTCTGAATTGAGGCCGGTGCCGCCATGCGCTTCACCAGCCAGGCTTTCGCGAAATTCCATTTGCGGCGGACCGTGGTATGCGAACACCCGAGTTCCGCCGCCACTTCCTCGTCCGTCATGCCGGCGAAGAACTTCATCTCCACCACTCGCGCCGACTCTTGATCGGTTTTATCGAACCGCTCCAGCAGTTCATGCACATCGTCGAATTCGTGCGGGTCCCCGGGTCCGCCATGCAGATCCGGTTCGAAGGACACTTTGAGACCCTTGCGCTTGCTGGCTCCCAGGTGCTTTCCGTGATCCATCAGGACTCGTCGCATCTGCCGGGCCGCAACGGCGAAGAAGTGCCGCCTGTCGTGCCAGTCCAGCTCCGCGCCCGCACCCGAGAAAAGTTTCAAGTAGGCCTCATGCACCAGCGCCGTCGGTTGCAGGGTGTGGTTCGGACGTTCCCCGGAAAATACCCCGTGCGCGATTACGCACAGCCTGGTGTACACCAAGTCCATCAGCTTGTTCGGGGCGTCGGTCTTGCCAAGCCGGACATCTCCCAACGCCTGCGTGATTTCTGCGGCTTCCGCGTGCATATCGAGATATCAGTATGTGAAAGTTCGACCCGATTGGGAAGTGTGGAAAATGTTACTCACGTATGTGGGTAACATTTTCCACAGGAAACAAGCGAGGCCTACGGGCGGATCAGACGTACCTGAACCACGTTGCCCTGCTTGTCGTAACAGGCCTCCACCTTTTTCCGCTGCCCCATCGATTTCTCCATCCTCGACGTGAATTCGGCATAGAGGGGGGATTTGATGGCGCAGGTGGCGCAGAGGCGGGTCCCGGCGATGCTGACCTCGTCGGGCTGGTTGTAGCTGAGGCGCGATACCGAGTAGGTCACCGAATCGACCTGCCCGCTGACGCAGCCGGTGATGGGAGGCGCAGTTTGGTTGCCGACCGGTCCGGGCACGCGTTGGATGGGCACGAAGGCCGCTCCGGTGGATGCGGTGCCGTTGATGGAAATGACGATGGGGGCATCGCCGCTCGGCAGGTCCGGCACCACAACATTGAGTTGGTAGAGGCCCGAGCCGATCAGGCCCGCGTATTGAACCGTGGCCCGCTGGCCGCCGATCAGGACGACAATCGGGTTGGTGATCTGGGACGGGACTGACACCAGTTGCCCTGTCGGTTGGCCGGAGGCGACGGGGCCGAGGCCTGTCGCGTAGAGGATCAGGTTTTCGCCGGGTTGGGCTAGAACGGTTCGGACCGTTTGGCCGAAGGTGTTGGGCGGTGCCACCAGTTCGTAGGTGGCGGCGGCCTGGGTCACCGAGTAGCGTCCTCCGAGTTGCGAGTAGTTGAACAGCGCAGGGGAGGCGGTCTGTTTGTTTGAGGTAACCGTGTTGCTGGTGCCCTGCGAATTGGTTACAACGACGGGCACCTGGCCGATGGCGGTATCGTCGGGGGCGAGGGCGTTGATCTGGGTCGGGCTGACGAAGTAGACGAACGCGGGCTTGTTGTTGACGGTGACCTTGACGCCGTCGAGCGCGGTGGGCAGGGTGCCGCTGACAAAGTCGCCACCGGCCCAGACGCGCGTTGAGGTTGCGAGGCCGGTTCCCTGGATGGCGATCCAGGTGGCGGAGGCGATGCCGGGTTGGTAGCTGGCCGCGTTGACCACGGACTGGATCACCGGGGCTGCGGCGCTGGCGGTGGCGGCTGGGAACAGGGCCAACGCCAGGACTGAGCGGAGTAGGCGGTTGTGGTTTGTCATGGCGGCCCTACGGATGGATCATCTTGAGTTGGAAGATGTTGCCCGCTGCGTCGTAGCAGGCCGAGACGCCGACGTTCAGGCCCATGGCGGTTTCCAGCTTCTGGACGAGTATGGGGTAAGCGGGGGGCTTTACGGTGCAGGTGGCGCAGAGTTTGGTGCCGCCGATGCTGGATTCGTCGGGGAGGCTGGCGGCGATCAGTTGGAGGGAGTAGGTGATGTAGTCGACTTGGCCGTTCAGGCAGCCCGCTTGGGTTGGGTTGGGGGTGGCTATGGGGGTGCCGGTGGCGGTGACTTGGAACGAATAGGCTGTGCCAGGATCCCAAGTGAAGACGTCGAAGTAGTAGGTGCCCGCAGTAGCGACCTGATAGTCGAAGCTGGGGTTGGTCCCGCCGTTGCAACTGCCACAAGTGGCACCCGCGAAGGCCGCACACCCGTCCGTCACCTTTGCATTCGGTGTTCTCAAGCAGATGTTCCACGATGTGCCATTATTTGCGGTCTTTGCCCTGAAGGACACCTGCTGGCCTTTTGAGAGAGACACGCTGTAGTACTGAATAGGCCTGGTCTTGCCATCAATCACATCGGCGACCG
>CAIYDY010000425.1 GCA_903925015.1 uncultured Acidobacteriia bacterium | reverse complement strand
GATCGAGGGTTGGGCGGGGTGGGGTTTTAATGCCAACGGAAGCCATCGCTGCATGGACACTGCGGAATTGAGTGGCTCTTGCGGCTGAGAGGATGCAGCAGTCACTCCCATATGTCCAGTTGGATATCCTGCGAGTGTGCGTCCGGTGCGGTTTCTTGGCGATTCGCTGAAGTGTATGACGTGAATTCCCCTCGGATGCGCGGCATGATGCTGGCTACCACCCAGCAGACGTCCCAACGGGACTTGGAAATCGCAAGGAAGCGGTTCGCATTATTCGGAGGTCGGATATGACGGAAACGGAGAGCTACGCCAGTGTTTGGGATGCGATCGCGGACACTCCCGAAGAGGCGGCGAATTTGAGTGCGCGGGCTGAATTGATGCAGATGATCGCCTCACGGCTTCAGCAGCAGTCGTGGACGCAAGCCGAATCCGCCCGGCGGTGTGGAGTGACGCAGCCCCGCATCAACGATTTGCTGCGGGGCCGGGTGTCCCGATTCTCGCTCGATGCATTGGTGAATATTGCTAGCGCGCTGGGGTTCCGCGTGCACTTCGACCTTGAGGCTGCATAAGAGGTAGTTACGGCGTTTTGACCGATGGGTAGTATCGCCCGAAAAGGGTTCATTGAGGAGTGTGAGACCGTGGCGGCTGGAACGAGTACCCACATATTGCGGCTGCCGGTGTCGCTGAAAGCGGCGATGGAAAAGTTGTGCAAGCAGGAAGGCACAAGCATCAACCAGTTCGTGGTGATGGCCGTGGCGGAGAAGGTTTCCGCGATGAATACGGCGGCGTTCTTCGAGGAGCGGATGGGGCGGGGGGACCGGGAGGCGTTTCGCCGGATTTTGGGGCGGGATGGCGGGGAAGCGCCGGGGGTGGGGGACGAATTGTAGCGGGTGTAGGCCACTGCTGTCCCTGTTGGTGTGATACCCTAGCCGAAGAAGAAATATCCATTTAAAGATCAATTTGACGTCATGCGACAAATTAGTTGATTCGTTTTTTAGTTGGTGGTGAGGTTCTTGGGTCGTAACATGCCGAGCTTTGAACAGTTCTTTTCCGAAATCACGGGATTCAAGCCGCTCGACTACCAACGAAGGCTGGCGGGCGGTGATTCGGGCTTGCCGTGTGAATCGTGCTTCATCAACATACCGACCGGACTTGGAAAGACCGCTGCTGTCATCCTCGCTTGGCTGTGGAACCGGGTGGAACTGAAAAACGAGGCTTGGCCCCGTCGTCTGATCTACTGCTTGCCTATGCGCGCCTTGGTTGAGCAAACGGCAGAAAACACCCGAAAGTGGTTGGAAAAGCTCGGCTCAGCGGATTCGGTCGGCCTACAGGTCCTGATGGGTGGCGAGGAAACCGAGGAGTGGGACTTGGAGCCCGAACGACCCGCGATCCTGATTGGCAGCCAAGACATGCTTTTAAGCCGGGCCCTGAATAGAGGCTACGGAATGAGCCGTTACCGGTGGCCGATGCATTTTGGGCTGCTGAACAACGATTGTCTTTGGGTGCTGGACGAGACCCAATTGATGGGACCCGGATTGGCAACAGCCCGCCAGTTGGAGGCCTTTCGTGGAGAATCGGGCATGGGGCGGCTGGGTTCGTTTCCCGCAGGTGGATCGGCTACTTGGTACGCTTCCGCAACCGCCGATGAAACCCACCTTCAGACTCGGCATTGGCGGGACTTCCCCCGCCCCGCCAATTTTTCGCTGGGATTGCTAGAGGCGGAGAGAAAGTCCGCAGTCGGCACGGTTGCCGAACGGCTCACGGCGACAAAAGCCTTGAGAATTGAGCGGGCATGGAACTTTGGCGACAAACAGAAGGGACCCTCGTCCGAGAGGATCGATGCAATCCTCTCCACCCATCGGGAGATGGTCGAGGCCCTCAGGAATGCGGCGTCTGATTTGCCGCGCCGGACGATTGTAGTCTGCAACACGGTTGACCGGGCTGTGGCCATCCATTCTGCGCTGAGATCCCAATTGGGCGAGGGTGGAGCGGACTTGATGTTGATGCATTCGCGGTTTCGGGCGAAGGAGAGAGAGGACCAAGCCGCCCGGCTGGGTCGAATACTGTCGCACCAAGGGCAGATAGTTGTTGCCACGCAGGTCATCGAGGCTGGCGTGGACATATCAAGTGGCGTTCTATGGACGGAGGTTGCGCCGCTTGCTTGCTTGGTTCAACGGTTTGGGAGGCTGAATCGAAAAGGGGAGTTTGGATTCAGGCGGGCTGTTTTTCACGGCTTCGGACCGCAAGCCATTGTCGTTGGGATTGACTCTCCCGATCCTGAGAGAAAGGGCATCAAGAAAGACGAGAAGGAAAAAGCCCTAAAGGAAGCCGACGGTAGGCATCGGCCCTACACACTTGAAAAGTGCAACAATGCTTGGAGCGCACTGGCAAGGTTGAACGGCGACGCCTCTCCGGCAGCATTGGACGGGATCAAGGGCGAGGTTAACGCATCCATCGACAAGTGCCCGTACTCGCTCCAGCAACACGAACTGTTTGATTTCTTTGATACGGATGCGAATCTATCCCTCGGATTCACTGACGTCTCTCCGTTTGTTCGGGGCATCGATCCTGAAACCGACTTGTACCTGGCGTGGCGGGAGTGGCCTGATTCAGACGACGGGAAAGAACCAGACATGGCGGCCGACTTCCAGCGCGCCGAACTGTGTGCAGTTTCCATCGGTAAAGCCTACGAGGCTCGTGGGCTTCTTTCGAACGGGTGGATCTGGCGCGGCAAGGACACCGGGTGGACCAGCGTCCGGAATGTGGACCTTGTTCCGGGCATGACGGTTTTGTTGCCGGTCACGGTCGGCGGATATCGTGAGGATTCGGGTTGGACAGGGCAGGAGAGCGACAAGCCGGTTCCATCCGCGTATGAACCGAGCGAAATGCCCTCGGACGAAGACATGCTCACAAGCCTGCAGAATGGCTGGCAAAGCATTGCCCGGCATACGAGCGAGGTTACGGCTGAGTGGGAGGGTATCGAGAAAACTTTGCAATGGCTTCTCGACTTGTCCCTCGATCAGCAGTCCGCGATCCTGACGGCCACACATTGGCATGACTTGGGAAAGAACCATTCGTCCTGGCAATCCGCCGTTGAGGACACTCTCAGGAAAGGCGGCATACCGATTCCGGCAGATGAGGTGCCCTTGGCAAAGTTCTCTCTGGCTGACAGTCCACTGCTTCGGAACGCAGATGGCACGCCAAAATTCAGAGGTAAGGATCTAAGACGGGAACTCAGGCGTCTGCGGCAGTCATTCAAACCCGGAATCTCCCACGAGGTTGCTTCGGCTCTCGCCTTTCGTCAATTTGAGCAGAATCGCCATGGCACTGAGCGCCCCATTGAGAGCTTGCTTGCGGAATACCTCATCATGAGCCACCACGGTCGGGTCCGAAAGGTACTGCGCGACGAGATACCACGGTCACCAAAGGGTGACGCCAAGGATATCGGATCTGTTCGTGGCGTTGCGAACGGCGACGTATTGCAGCCCGTTACCATCGCGGGTCAGGAGCTTGAGTGCGCTTCGCTATCTACCGATTGCCGTCGAATGGGACGTGATGAAGCTGGGAATGAGAGCTACACTCGGGGAGTCCTCCGACTTTTGGAGCACTACGGACCGTTCCGACTTGCCTTCTTCGAAGCCCTATTCCGAGCGGCAGACATCCGTGCCTCCAAACGGGCCGGGAGGGATGGAGAGGGTATGCAGCCATGACGAGCACTTGCAATCACCTCCCTCTACCCGGCTGTCGCCATGATGTCTTGGGGCACTATCTCAAGGCAATCGGCTTGTTGCGGGTACTGGCGAAGTGTGCGGACCAAGAGCATCGCGATCCCGATGCCGAGGGCTGGTGGGATGTGGGCCGGGCCTGTTTTTGCCTTAGGTCGCCGAAGTACCCCACTATGGAGAGGCTTGTTGAGTTCTTCGAGAAGTACTACCGGCCCACGCCGTTGTTTGCAGCTTGGAACAAGAACACTGGTGCCACTGAAAGCATCGCTGCTAGTCTTCCCAGCTCGTCTAAATGGGAGATCGCCGCAGCCTATTCGTCCAAGATCGTCTCTGCTGCTGACAGGAAGAAGCCCGCAAATGCTGCCAAGCTCACGTCAGCTGAGGCGTTCGCGGCGTATCGGGATGATCTCTGGCATGACCTGGCAGAAGTGCTCGACGCGATTGCCGTTCCACGATTCTGCCGATCGGCTGAAAATCCGTTGTTTCTGGCAAAGGGTATTGCTGGACGTGCCCATCTGTTCAGCACATACTGGGAGTATCAAGCCTCGTTCACGAAGCTTAGGGATGCCGAAGATAAGGTCAATTTCCTCCATCTGATTGAAGCAACGTTGCAAGGAGACGGCACATCAATCTCTGCGAAAGGCAAGGGCACACCATTTTTCCCGGATGCAATCAAAGCATATAACACGGGCTCGGGATGGGTAAAAGAGGAATACCCATTCAACTCGTTGGACTATACACTCGCGATGGAGGGCACATTCGCACTGAGGGGCAGGTCTGCGCGTACGATAGGGGCGACGTCCAAGCGTTTTGCGGCGTTCCCTTTCGTATTTGATTCGGGCGAGGACATGGTGGATGACGGGAATCAAATTAAGGGAACCGCAGCTACCCTTTGGCTCCCGGTGTGGTCTAATCCAACGACATTCGCGGAGCTGGCAAGCTTCTTCCTCGATGGCCAAGCACGACTTCCCGGCAAGGAGGCAAGGTTTTCGGCGGAGTTCGTGCGAGCCTTGAATGTACAAGGTGTCGATGCAGGGTTCGCCGGTTGGCAAGAGTTCCGCTTCAAGATGAAGGGCAGCCGTGTTCCATGGATCACAACCGGTCGCTACGTCGATTCCTCGCCTGACCGTGAAGACTCATCGCACAGCAAGCGCGCCACCAGTACAAGATTGAACCGAGCACTGGCTCCATTAGATAAGAGCCGGTTTCTTGATCAGTTCGATGTCTCATGGAAAGGTGGCAAGGCAGACTCACGTAGCCCCCATCCGGTGCGAACCTCTATCAATGTCGCTATGGAGATGGCCGCCCTTGAGCCTACAGCAAATCATTGCATGGCGCTTCTGGAATCTATTTTCGCGGCCTGCCGACACATGTGTAGTTCAAAGTCCTTTCGGGAGAGGTTGAGGGACAAGCGTGCTTCATTCTTCCAAGCCCTGCCGATGGAAGAATGGAATGAGCTTCTGACCGAGCTTGAAGGCAGTGCTGAGTTCCGCATTGCCCGTGCGGTGGCTTCCGTGACAGGTTTGCACCCGCAATTGGATGGCAGCTATTCCACAGTTCAACCTATGCTGGGCTCTTTGCTTCCACTTGCATACGGGCACGCGCGTGGATGGTACTTGCCTGAGCCGGGAGACCGGACTCACCAGGATGTCTGGAGCGGCGATGATCTTGTTGCCGATCTCGCGATGGTACTGCGTCGCCGGTATGTTGATGGCCTGAAGGACGAACGTCCGCCCCTGCGTGCAGTCCACAGTGCGAAGGTCGCTGACGTGCTGGCGTTTCTTGGTGGCCAACTTGACGACCACCTCATCGCGCGCTGGATCGAAGCCATGAGTTTGATTGGGTGGCACTTTGGAAATGGAGCGAGCCGCCGAGCCGGAGCGGCGCATGAAGAAGGGGTCGCGATGGATTCCATGAGTAAACGAGACAGGCAGCCGCTCGACATTGACTCACAGGGGATCGAACCCGCCTATGCTGCGCTCCGCACTTTGCTGGAACTCGAATGCGAATGGCAAGGACCTGATCGCGACAGATGGGGGAAGCGACGCAGCCAACAGCCATTCGCCTTCCTGTGCCAGCAATCCGCTTCGTCACTCCCATTTGCCGTGAGCGAGGCTCTTCGCTGGATCAGTATTTGGGGAGTCCCGAACCCTTGGGGTGCCGCAGCCCGTGCGGACACACCCCGTGTGACGGGTATGCAAGTTGTGCAGCTCGATCAGGGCGATGGCGCTTCGACGGTCTGGGTCCAACAGCTCGCAGACCGTCTGGCCGCCGCCGTGTGTATCCCGATTCGTTGGCAGGACAGCCTGCTGCTTTATAGAGTAGTAACAATACCACCGGGAGTTTGATCGCAGAGAATTCGAGGAGTACCATGACATCTACAACGACAGAGAGCTCCGCAACTACCCCAACATCCATGCTGACTTTCGGCGGCTTCGCGATTCCGGTTAAATGCCGTCGCATATTCATCACTGCCCAGCTTGAACCGTCCAATGGCGATCCGCGCATACAGCCTACGGGGTTCCCCGATCTTGGGCCAGTGCTGTACGCCGACCCCGCCGAGAAGCTTGGGCTCATCTGTCTCATCGAGTCTGAAGCCTCAATGGCAAACCGACTCGAGGATGTGTGCCTGGCGAACAAGTATGACGGTACACTTCGCGACGAACTGCAGGGGGTCCCATACATTACGCTGACTGCCGACGGCAAGCGGACGGGAGAGTTCAAGACCGCGTCAACAATTGACGGCCACCGTTTTGCGTCCGAGTACATCATGTGTGGGCATGTTCAAGCGGGGAAGGAACTAACTGGGATTCAGACCAAGTCTGCTGAAGCGGTCGCACCTGCAACGGGCAAAAAGAAGGCCGTCAAGGAGCCAAAGACCGGAACTGAGAAACCCGAGTTCGTCCGATTTGTCCAGAGCTACATGGGCATGACCACCAAGGACCGCTGTCCGGCCGCCAATGTCCCTAGAATGTTCAGCCTTGCCATGGAGTATGATCCGCTATCGTTGCTACACGGATTTCAGATCTCGGTTAAGGACAAGCTGACCTTCGTTGGCTTACGCTCTCCCCGCGCAATCACGGCGTCCATTCTTGGGCTCAACTGCCAACGAATAACAGTCCCGGGTGTTCGGCTTGACCCTATCGGTACAGGTGATGCAGGCCAAGCCATATTCCAGAAGCAGCGGGTTTCCGCGAAGAACATTGAGGCCCGGTTCTGCATTGACGTCGGCCTGTTGGCGTCCATGACCCTCGATTGCGGTGACACTGAAGGAACTGAAAAGGTTTCCGAGCCATCCTTGCAAGAACCTAGGCTCAAGCTCCTGCTGGCGATCGCAATGGCCAAGATTGCTTGGCTACTCCTCGAGTTGAAGACTGGTCTCCGACTTCGCACCGATTGCGACCTTCGCCTGGTGATGGATGGCACTCGTTACTGGACGGACCGAATTGACGGTTTGGGGACCGCCTTTGATTTTAAGGCAATCGCCTCGGCTTCGAAAAGTTTGCCTGAGTTGGTCAAGCAATGCGGTCTTGATCCAAACAGAAGCCCATTTGTGCTCAAGCACGTCGTGAGCAAGAAGAAGGATGCGAAATCTTTAGACGAGGATGTGACGGAAGCCGATGATGACGAAGGCGCGACGTCCGATGCCGAAGACTCTGGCGAGTGATCATGGTAGGCATCCAAATCACGTTTCCGTGGGGCCACTATTACGCTCACCCGTGGGGACTCAATCCAGTCCGGCTACGTGAAGCGGAGTGGCCCCCGAGCCCCTGGCGGTTGCTGCGGGCTCTGGCGTCGTGTTGGTTTCGGGGAAATCCAGGAACACAGCCAAGCCCGGATGCGGTGGACCTCATCGAAGGTCTTGGGCGTACGTTACCTGAGATTGGCTTTGTGAGGGTGTCATTTGGCCAGACAGTCCACTACCAGCCGAATTACGGCGAGACAAAGAACGGCAAAGCGGATGTTGTAGCCGGTCGCCTCTCAAATGCTGAATACAAGAACACCCGACATGAAAACCACTTCGTTGCCGTTCACGGGCCGGTGATATTCCGTTGGTCTGGCGTCAGCGTTTCGGCGGCGCAGGAAGCGATTCTGGCCACGCTTGTGGCGGACCTTTCCTACTTTGGCAGGGCTGAATCCGTATGCCAAGCGACGCTTGTATCCGGCCCGGAGATAGAGCGGGAAAAAGACGTTGTTTGGTGTGTTCCCACGGGCGGACGGCGGATCTCGGAGCTGTACCGCGATGTTTTCTGTCCGAGTCCTGAGGATTTCCGCATTGCTGATCTTTGGACGCGTAGGCCCCGTAATGGACAGCCGCCCGTTGATCCGACGAACGCGCCGCAGCATTTGGTGGATACGCTACTTGCAACCGACATGAAACCGGATGGAGCACGATGGACTTCCTACAGGATGCCGGACGATTGGCCCCGGAACCGGGTCGTACGTACACCGCGCAGCGCGAGGGAGACCACTATCCCAGTGGATGACGGGCCAAGAATTGCACGATACCTGCGTTTTTCCCTGCAGTGCCGCGTACCGCTACTTCCCAAGTTTACCGTGCCGCTTGCAGAACAGTTCCGCAAAGCGGCCTGCAGCCACTATTGCGCGGCGTTTGGGGATGGGAGTAGTAGCTTCGCACTCTTTGGGCATGCTACTGACCGTCCCGCAGACGTTGTCGGGGATCATCAGCACGCGTTTTACCTCCCTACACCCAGCTTCGGCGGGCAAGGGGACTTTGAGCTACCGGGTCAGATTGTGGACCTGCATGTTTGGTGTCCGTATGGATTGACGCGGGCTGAAACGCAAGTCCTGATGCGCGTCCAGCGTCTTACTTGGAAGGATGGACGTTATCCGGTTCGGCCAGTTCTGACCGCGATGAGCAATGAACCGCCCGATGCGGTGCCCCTCGCTACGGGGCGCGTTAAAAGCCGGGTGTGGAGGAGTGAGACGCCGTTCGTGCCTCCGCGCCACTTCTTTCGCGGTGATCGTTCGCAGCCAAAACTGCGGCATCAGGACTCGCCAGAATTGCAGTTGATCGAATGCTTACGCAAGGCGGGCGTGAATGAACCCGCCGAGGTACGGCGGATAGCTCTTTCCGAAATGGATCGAACGCCGATTCGGTCGATTCCGCCGATGCCAATGTGGGAGATCGTCCGCGCTCCGGCTGAAGCGGATGAACCGTTCGATGGTGCCGTCTTGTCGCCTACACACTGCAACGGTGGAGACACGGGCCGGTACAAGAATGTCCAGCGGATTGGGTTCTTCATGGAAGTCCGATTCGACCGCGAAGTGGCCTTGCCCATGCCCTCTTTTGGGCAGTCCAATCATTTTGGACTTGGCTTGTTTGTGCCAGCGGAGGATGATGCAAGCGACGAGATTGGAGAGGCAGCTTTCGACTATGGAGGGCTGGTTTGATGGAGCCAATTGGGCCACAGGTTGCTGCAGGATTGCAGAGTTCCCAATAACCCGCTGTGGCAAGGGCACTGAGAACAAGCGATTTCGAGGAATTGGCGACGGAGTTGGGATCGGTTTGAGGTGATGGCATGCGGCAATCCTACCTTGTTTGTTACGACGTGGCGGATGAGAAGCGGCTTCGCAAGGTTTTCAAGACGATGCGGGGGTATGGGGACCATTTGCAGTACTCGGTGTTCGAGTGCCAGTTCACGCCTTCGGATCTGGTGAAGTGCCGGGCGGAGCTGGGGCGGATTATCCACCATGACGAGGACCAAGTGTTGTTTGTGCATCTGGGTCCGGCGGAGGGGCGGGGGGACCGTGTGATTACGGCGCTCGGGCAGCCGTATTCGCCTGTGGATGGGCCTTGTTTTGTGGTGTGACGGCGGTATAATTCTGGCATGCAGACGCTTCCAGGAGAGGTTGGACCAGTTTCCCTTCGCGCAAGAGCGATCCTAATGGAGGCGATGGAGTTGCCACCGGAGTCGCGTGCGGCTTTGGCTGCGTCGCTACTGGAAACGTTGGAGGGGCCGGAGGATGAGGGCGTCGAGGAATCTTGGAATGCGACGATTCAAAGGCGTATGGCCGAAGTCGAGTCGGGTCAGGTCCAGACTGTTCCGTGGTCGGAGGTGCAAATGCGTGTGCGGCGGCATTTGACGCGGTGACGGTATGGATCTGGAATTCCATCCAGAGGCCGCTGACGAATTCGAGGCTTCGGTGGCTTGGTATGCGGAGAGAAGCGGTTGGGCGGCGGACCAGTTTGCGTCCGAAGTGGAGAGAGTCGTCGAGTTCATCCGCCGCCAGCCCAAGACTTGGAGCCACGACGAAACCGGTGTACGGCGGATGCGGCTTCGGACCTTTCCATACTCGGTGGTGTACCGGTTGAGGGAGAGCGGCATTCTGGTACTGGCCGTGGCACATGCCAAACGGAGGCCAGCATATTGGCGGAACCGAATCCTGTTTTGACGGTGCCTTCGATTGAGTGGCCGAAGGATGGACTTGGTGCCGAGAACGTTGAAATCGTCGATTACCACTAGGGAGAAATGAGGAGCACACATGGCACGGACACCGATTCATCCTGGAGAAATCCTGTCGGACGAGTTGCTGGAGATTGGGATCTCAGCCAAGAGGCTGCCCAAATTCTCGAGGTACCGCCGAATCGCCTGTATCAGATTTTGGGCGGCACCCGGAATGTTACGGCGGACACCGCACTCAGGTTGGGGCGGTACTTCGGAACGTCGGCTGACTTCTGGATGAATCTGCAGAGCGCCTACGAATTGGACAGGGCGCGTTTGGCGGGCTGCGAGTTTATTGCGCGGATTCCGGTTCGGAGTGGCGTGGAGGCGGTGCGACCGGCAGCTTAGTTTGTCTACAGTCGCAACGTTGCGGATGAGACGCGGCTTAACGTCGGGTGATTACGGCACTCGGGCAACCGTATGCGCCGGTGGATGGGCCTTGTTTTGTGGTGTAGCGAACACTATTTGGAGATATAATTCAGCTATGAGCCTCGATGTCCTGGATCGGGTAACAATCAATTCCGAAGTGCGGGCGGGTCAACCAATCATCCGTGGAACACGGACTGCGGTGGTCGACATCCTGAGCTTGCTTGCTGCGGGCGCACCACGGACCGAAATACTTGAGGATTTTCCATGGCTGACCGGTGCCGATGTTGATGCGGCGCTGGCATATGCCGCCGAGGAAATGCGTGGCAAGATTGCGTTGTGAAGCTCCTGTTGGACTTCAACCTGTCGCCGAGGCTGATTGGTCAATTATTGGATCTGTTTCCCGGTTCGGCCCACTTGCACGAATTGGGTTTCGACGGCGAGACGCCTGATCTGGCGATCTGGGCGTTCGCGCGGGAGAAGGGGTTCGCTATTTTGACAGCGGATCGGGATTTTGTCCTGATTGCCTCCAAGATGGGCCACCCGCCAAAAATTGTGCGGTTTGAGCGGATGAACTTTCGAACGCGGTTTGCGGTTGAGATCGTTCGCCGGAATGCCCTGCGGATTGCTGCGTTCGGAGAATCGGACCAAGCCGTACTGATCCTGAGGAATGTTTGACTGGGCAGGTGCGGCGACGCACCATTGGGTGATCAAGGACTGACGCGTTTGGACTTTGTGAGTCTCGTACGCGCGGCCCGATGCTATTCGACCGTTCGGGAGGTTGGTGGATGAGCGCTTTGGCGATGGTGGTTCCAAATTTGGAACCGGTCCGGATTGGGTCGGCGCGGGGGCTGCTGCCCGACTACCTGCCGGCCCGGATGGTCAACGAATTTGTCTATTGCCCCCGGCTGTTCTTCTACATGTGGGTGGATGGGCTGTTCCGGGAGTCGGTCGACACGATAGAAGGGAAGGCACAGCACAAACGCGTGGACGCCAAAGCTTCGGCGCTGCCGTTGGCGGAGGAAGCTGCGGAACGGGTCCATGCACGGTCGGTGACGCTTTCGAGTGAACGGCTGAAGGTGATCGCGACGTTGGATCTGGTGGAAGCCGAAGGGTTGACGGCGACTCCGGTGGATTACAAGCACGGGGCTCCGAAGGAGACGAAGGACGGGAGTCTGGAGTTGTGGCCGACGGACCGGGTTCAGTTGGCGCTGCAGGCCATCGTTCTGCGGGAAAACGGGTACCAGTGTTCGGAAGTGGTGGTGTTCTACCAGAAGACGCGGCAGCGGGTGCGGGTCCAGGTGGATTCGGTTTTGGTCGCCGAAGCCGAGGAGGCGGTGGCTCGGGCTTGGGAGGCGGCGGAGTACGGGGTGATTCCGGCTCCGCTGGTGGATTCGCCGAAGTGCGTCGGGTGCAGTCTGAACTCGATTTGTTTGCCGGACGAGACGAACCGGTTGACGGGCTTGCAGCGGGAGGAGGCGGAGCAACTGGAGCTGTTCTTCGGAGGGTCGGGCGAGTTGCCGAGGAAACCGCCGGTGAGCGAGGGGGTTCCACAGCAGCAGACGGTGAGGCGGCTGGTGACTCCGAGGGACGACTTGAAGCCGCTGTATGTGAATACGCCGGGGCTGCGGGTGGGGAAATCGGGCGAAGTGCTGCAGGTGAAGGACAAGGAAAAGACGCTGCAGGAGGTGCGGATGGGCGAAGTCTGCCAAGTGAATCTGATGGGGAATGTGCAGATCACGACGCAGGCGGTGCAGTCGTTGTGCGAGGCGGGGGTGCCGGTTTCGTACTTTTCGGGTGGCGGGTATTTTTACGGCATCACGACGGGGATGAACACGAAGAACGTGGCGCTGCGGCGGGCGCAGTTCCGGCTGGCGGATTCGGAGTGGTTTGCGCTGGAGTTGGCGAAACGGCTGGTGGCGGGGAAGATCAAGAACCAGCGGACGATGCTGCAGAGGAACCATGTGGAGCCGAGTAAGTCGGCGGTGGCGTCGATGAAGGCTGCGGCGGAGAGGTCT
>CAIYDY010000424.1 GCA_903925015.1 uncultured Acidobacteriia bacterium | reverse complement strand
CGCATGCTGGAGGCGGTCGGGAGCAAAGTGCTGGAACTGGCCCGCGTCAGGATCGGCAGTATGGCCATCGGGGACCTCCCGACCGGCATGTGGAGGGACTTGGCACCCCACGAACTGCGGGCGCTGCAAGGAGCCCCCCCGTCTACCTCGAATACCGGAAAACGCGCCACTCGCTGGGCACGCCCCGCTCCCCCTTCGCGTTGAACGGCCACACCCGCCAGCGACCGGGCTGGGCACCCACAAAGTCGAAGGAAAGTTCGGTGGCTGTTGTCATCGTTCCGAAATCGCCCATTTTCTTGGCCTCGCTATGCCAGGCCCCGTTCGAGTAGTAGTCCCACTGGAGCAGATAGGCGGTCGCACCCTCCACGGGCTTCCACGAGCAATGGGTTGTTCGTGGATACACGTTGAAATCCGCTTGATCGGCGGGCGCGATCAGAATTGGGGCGGACAATGTCAGGTCTTGCCGGGCCGCCGGGTCAATCCTGGTATACGTGATCGGCTGGCCCGCACTTCGGACCGGGGCAACCGGAGCGGCACCCCTCCCAGGCATGGCCTCCATCTCCAAAACCGCATGCACAGGCTTGGACGGAGGGGTAAACCGCCACTTCAGAAGCTCCTCCATCACCTCGTTGCTCCGAAGGCGGCTCGGCGATCCCACGTTGAAGGCCGTCGGAATACCATCCGTGCCGACTTCGAACTCAACCCGGAACTTTTCCCCGTCCGCAGTCGTTCCGCGCTTGGGAATCCGCCCTTCCAACAGACGCGGCGGTGCCGAGTCCGGCGGGACAAACGACATGCGGGAAAGCACATCGTCCGAGTCCATCAGACGCAGCGAAACCTCCACATTTGCAGGGGCTTCGTACGGCTGGCCACCCCGTGTGGCCGGCTCGAACCGCCACCGGGCGACTGCCCGGAGCGCCTCGGCATCCAGCCCGAAGCCCGCACCCCTCGTCACCGACAAGTTCTTCGGAATGCCGTCCAGCCCTACCACAAACGCCAATGAGATCCGCGCATTGACCTGCGCCCGACGGGCCTCCTCCGAATACTCCGGCTCCGTCTTGAAAAGAATTTTCGGTGGAGTGATCTGCGCGCTCGATACTACGGCAAACAACCCCAACACCCACCCTCCCGACGTGATCCTCATAGTGGACTCCCTACCATAAGTTACACTAAAATCGTGTTCCGTGGCCTCAAGCGCTTTGTCATGTGGGACTTCCCCCGTGGCTCATGGCAGTACGACGTAATGTGCGGTGCCATCATTGCGTTCATCTTCCTGTCCCCGCGCGACTGGTTCCACGACCAACCCCGTATTCCCCATGCCAGCCAGGTGATGTCGTTGCCCGGTCCCGGTGAATCCGCATTTTGGATCGAGCCCGAACTGGTGAACCCGATCAGCGAGCCGACGCGTCTAGGTACCTTGGGCAAGATTTTGGCACAAAGGACGGGAAGGCGCATAATCGTCCTCACTAGAATTGAACCCATCTTCGATTCCGAACACGAAATAAAGGGCTACTTGGCTTGGGCCAAACCTTAACATGACTGCAAACCAGTTGCCGCGCCTCGTAGCCGTGGCCATCCTCTCCGCTGCTGCGGGAAACGCCCAATCGATGGACGCAGTGTTCGCTCGCATGGACAAGGCGGCCAAGCAGTTCAAAGGTGTGTCCGCCAACATCCGCCAGATGGTGCACGTGGCCGCCGTGAATGACGATTCCTTCGACAACGGCACCATGAAGCTGAGAAAGGACAGGGGCGACACCCGCATCCTGGTCGAATTCACCCAACCCAACCAGAAATCGGTGGCGATCGGCGATGGTGAGGTACGGCTTTACATGCCCAAGGCCCGCGTCGTGCAAGTCTACGACCTCCGCAACAAACGCGCAACGGTGGAGCAGGGCCTGCTCCTGGGCTTCGGAGCCGACAGCGCCGACATCAAGGCGCATTATGAAACCTCTTACATCGGTTCCGAGAAGGTCGATGGCCAGGCAACCTCCCATATTCGATTGATTCCTAAGGAAAAAGAAGTCCTTCAATCCATCAAACAGGCCGACCTTTGGATTCTGGACACCTTGGGTTGCCCGGTTCAACAACGAATGACGACTTCGGGTGCAGGTGACTATACCCAGATCACGTACAGCGGCATCAAGTTGAATCCCTCGCTGTCCGACCGCGATTTGAAACTTTCCCCGCCCAAAGGGGTTCAAGTCCAGCAGGTTGGCAAGTAACTTCCCATCCATGGCGCAGAGGCCTCCCGTCGCGCGGTTGCTCTACTTGGACTGGCTCCGCGGCCTGGCGGCCGTCATCATGCTCCAAGGCCACGTCTTCCATTCATTCCTGCGCCCGGAACTGCGCACCGGTGGACCCTACCTGATTTCCCAGTTCGTCGGGGGCATGCCACCCGCGATTTTCCTCTTCCTGCTGGGTGTAACCTTCGCATTTTTGATGGATGGGCTAGAGCGGCGCAGCGGCACCGCGCTTGAACGAATCCGAGCTGCAGCCAAACGTTCCGGCTACCTCTTCGCGGTGGCGTTTGCATTCCGCTTCCAGCAATGGATCTTTTCCATCGACAAGAGCCCGTGGACCGACCTGCTGCGGGTGGATATTCTCAACGTGATGGGAATGTCTCTGCTGGTTCTGGCCCCGATGGCCTTCTTCACGACGGTCGAAAGGATCCGGTTGTGCGCGATCCTGGGCACGGCAATCGCCTTGGCGACTCCGGTGGTCTCACAAGCCAACGCGGCCGGTGCCTTCGGAGCCATCCCGCCGCTTCTCGCCCACTACCTGCCCCCGGACCACCTGCATTTCGGCATCTTCCCTTGGGCTGCGTTTGTGGCGTATGGCATGAGCGCCGGAAGCGTGCTGCGCCGCCTGAAGCCGGAGGAGGTAACGCCGGCCATGATGTGGTTTGGCTGGGGCGGCCTGGGAATGGCGTTCGGAGCGTGGTCCATGTCCCAAATGTCGCTCACCATCTACCCCAATACGGATTTTTGGTTCGACGGCCCGGCGCTGATCTTCATCAAGACCGGCGCGGTGCTGATGCTCATGGCTTTCGCGTACGTCTGGAACCTCGGTTTCGCGGCGACAAGGTGGAACTGGCTCCGCCAATTCGGGGTTTCCAGCTTGTTTGTCTACTGGGTCCACGTCGAACTCGTCTACGGACGGGCACTCTGGTTCTTCAAGGAGAATCTCGGCGTGGCGGCATCAACGGGAATGGCCGTCCTGGTGATCCTCCTGATGCTTGCAGGATCGTACTGCAGCACAAACTGGGCCGATGTGCGCGGCTGGTTCGCGGTCGAGCGTCGGCGTACTACGGTCTGATTCCCACCGGCTTGAGCAAACCAGCCACACTCGCCTCGCCAGCACAATCATTCTTCCCCACCCGGTTCGCGGTTGGCAAAATACCCGGAGCCGCTCCCACGCAATGCGTTTCCATCCCGGATCCCGTGATTTCGTTGCCCTCCACGGTATTGCCCTTGGCGTCCGGCCCCAACCAAATCCCCGGCGAATCGTCGTGCGAAATATTCAGCTGGGTGAAATGGTTCCCGCTGACACGGTTGTTCGCGCCCCCCAGCGCCATCGCCCCCTGAAGGGTCTCGCCGCAGGTATTTCCCCGAATCACCGAGTCGTTCGTGCGCTCCAAACGCATGCAAACAGGTGGACCATCCGCTTCGGCCACCGGCACCCCGATCCGGTGCATCGTGTTGTTCTCCACAGTCAAGTGCGCGGCCCCGTCAGTCTGAACCGCCGCCCGCGCAATCACAACAAATTCGTTGTCCGCCACCACGCCCTTTTCGGTGCCCCGTAGCAGGACCCCGGCCCCCCGGATTCCGCCCAGACGGTTCCGCCGAACTTCGAAACCCGACGCGCCCTCCTCGAACGCGATGCCACCAGACCCGTTCGCCCGCCGCTGTAGGCTCAACCCGCCGCTCTCCGTAATCTCCGAATCCACAACTCGCGCACCCGTACCGCCGCTGAGGAGAATCGGAAATCCCGCAATATGGGCAGCCTTCAACTTGGAAATCTGGACGCCGTCCGATGATTCCACCAAGATTCCGTTGTTCGCCACCAACCGTGCCAGCGGACTGCCCGCAGGCGGCAGCATCGTAAACCGACCAATCACATCCCGGTTTCCCTCCAATGCCAAATCGTG
>CAIYDY010000423.1 GCA_903925015.1 uncultured Acidobacteriia bacterium | reverse complement strand
CTGGTAGTAGTCGTAATAGCTGACGAAATACTCGACGGCGTTGGTCGGAAAGAACGTCTTAAACTCTTGATACAACTGGGCTGCGAGCGTCTTATTGTGCGCCAGAATGAGTGCCGGTCGGCCCAAACGCTCAATCATTTTCGCCATCGTGAAGGTCTTGCCGGAGCCTGTGACACCCAGCAGTACCTGGTGTTTTTCGCCCTCCTCGATACCTCGCGAAAGCTCCGCGATTGCGCTCCGCTGGTCTCCCTGGGGGGTATAGCTGACGGCCACATGGAAGGACATTGTTGATCCAATTATATGGCCAGTGGCGCAATCGGAGGTTGGTTCCATTACTAGGCCCGCCCCCCCCTGTCCATGACCCGCGCTATTTCCCTTTCAGCAATTTGCCACTACGCTGGGTTTGTGAACGAAACGACCATGACAAGCAGTCGGAGGGACGCATCCCGGAGGAGCGTCTGGTCACGAATCGCCGCGGTACGGGTCGGAGGCACGGCCGCGGCGATATTGATCCTTGTCGGGCAGGCGCAGGCAACCGGTGTTTCAACACTAGGGGCCGCGACCGGATACAACGCGTTCATCTTCTCCAATTTCACGGCCTATGGCACGGATTCGGAGGGCAAGGTCGCTGTGGGGGGCAATTTCGCCCCTTCCAGCGGCGGATTCACAGTAGCCAGCACCCATGGGGGCGACAAGGCGGGCACCTATGACCTTGTGGTCGGCGGCAATTACAACAACACGTACGTTTCGGTAGGGGGCGGCGATATTTTCGTCGGAGGCAATATGAACTGGAATACGCCGACCCTCCCCAACAACGCCTACGTCAATGGAAATGTTACAAACACGGGTTACGGCTCTGTCGGCGGCAGCATCTGGTACGCGGGCTCGTATTCTTCGGTCGGAACCCTCAATGCAACCAAGGTGAAGACACCCACGGCGGCACCAATCGATTTCCTAGGTACGCAGACCAGCTTGCAAACCCTCTCCTCCACACTGGCATCGCAGACTGCCAATACGACGGTCAATGTCGCCTACAACACGTACACGATGGCGGGTACCGACAAGGCGCTGAACGTATTCAACTTGACGGACTCCAGCTTCAACGGCTCCACCATCAACATCGCGGCCCCTTCGGGCTCCACGGTTGTCGTGAATGTTGCGGGTAAGGCCGATTCGTTCAACGGAGGCTCGATCAACTACACCGGTGTCACGGCCGCCAACGTGATCTTCAATTTCAATTCGGCACAGACCTTGGCACTTGCTGCCATCGCCTTCAACGGAACCATCCTGGCTCCCTATGCCACGGTGAACGGCAATTATGGCCAACTCAATGGCCAATTGATCGCCAACAATCTGACGGGCACTACCGAATTGCACGACGTCCTGTTTGCTGGTACCCTGCCTGGCGGTTCCACCACCACGACAACCACGAGTTCGCAGACAGCCGCGACGCCCGAACCCTCCACATGGCTTTTGGTTCTGGGCTCCGCGTTGTTTTCCCTCGCCAGGGTACGGAAGGACCGCATGGCCGTGCTCGCGCAGGCCTTGGTCCGTCGCCATCGTTAGCCGGCGCGTTCGGCGCGATACGCTGATCTGATCCATGCCGTATCCCGATCCAGCCGGCAACACGTGGTCCGAGCTGTTCCTCCTTCCCCAAAAAGGGCAGTACCCCTATTTCCGGCTGACTCAGGACGCCATGTCAGCCGCCCCGAATTGGCTTTCCACGGCGGCGCTTGCGGTGGACACGTCCATGGTCAGCTACATGCGTTGGGGGGACAATTCCATGCCGCTGGACGACTTCCGCAGTATCCTCGGCGGATTCCAGATCCATATCCTGCAGTCCGGTGAAGCCACGGGCACTGCCGGATTCTTCGCAGGAACTCCCGACCAAGCGTTCCTTGCCTTTCGCGGCACCGAACATGATGACTTCCGCGACCTGCTGACAGACTCAGCCTTTCTGCAAGTTCCCGAACCGCACGAACCCTCGCTGCTACGTTCCATACGTCTCCACGGAATGCGGGTCCATTTCGGTTTCCAGCGGGCACTGGACAGCGTCTGGGACGAGGTTTCAGCGCTGCTTTCGGACTACCGGGCTGAAAATCCGCTTGCCCCGATCTGCTTCACCGGCCACAGCTTGGGCGGGGCCTTGGCCTCCCTCGCCTTGAGCCGTTTTCCGGGTATTGGCGCGTCCCTGTATACCTTCGGGGCCCCGAGGGTCGGAAACGGCCTTTTCTGCGAGAATCTTGTCCGCAAGGCCGACCTTGGGCTTTACCGGTTTGTGAACGGCAACGACATGGTCACCTATGGCCCCCCGACAACTTTCGGCTACCTCCACCCGTCAGTTCCAATGCTCCACATCGATCCGACCGGGGAAATTCAACCAGCCGAAGCCCCCTCCCATTCCGATTGGTCCGAGCTGGCGGACTTTCTTGCCGCTCTAAGGCCAATCGGAACGAACTTCGACCGCCGCATTCCGGTGCCGCACGCGTTGCTCGACCACAAGCCGCAGCGTTATTCCATCCCGATCTGGGATTGCGTGGAACGCCACATGCGATAGCATCAATGTGGTCGCCGCAACGTGATGCTGGCAGACATGCATATTCAACGCAGAACGAGGTAAGTGTGAAAACAAAGACAATCAAGTCCCTGACCGGAATCGCCGCGATATTCGCCGGAGCGGTTCTGCAGACCTCCGCATGGGCGCAAGGCGGTGGCGGGCGCGGGCCGGGCGGGGCTCCGTTGCCCCAAGGCCAGAATGCCAACGGTATGCGGGTCTTCCTGTGGACCGGCTTGAAATCCCACAACGCGGGTCAGCATGACTATCCCCAGTTCCTGGCCGACTGGAGTAAATTGCTCACGGAGCACGGTGCAATTGTGCAGGGTGCCCTGCATGGCCCCAGTGCGGCCGATCTGGAAAATGTGGACGTGGTCGTCATCTACAAGGGCGATGCCGGCTATATGACCGACGCGCAGAAATCCGCCGTGGACGCCTTCGTCAAGCGGGGCGGGGGACTGGTCACAATGCACGATTCACTCTGCGGTCCCGATCCCGCCTACTTCGCCGGACTTGTCGGCGGAGCCAAGAAGCACGGCGAGGTCAACTTTACCCTGGATGCGCCGGTACCCTACACGATCGCCGATAAAGCGAATCCCATCATGAAGGATATGTCCGACATGACGTTGTTTGACGAGGCCTTCTATTCCATCACTTGGGCCAAGGATCCGGGCGTCCATGTGCTGGCAAACGCCATGATCGCGCCCACGCGCAGCGCCGGAGACCACAAGGGCGAGGTTGTTCCCCAGATGTGGACCTACGAACACACGGTTGCAGGTGGCCAGCCGGCCCGGGCATTTGTCTGGATGCAGGGTCACACCTATGCGAACTTTGCCAACTACCAGATCCAGCGGACGCTTTTGCGCGCCATCGCTTGGGCCGGCAAGAAGCCCGTGGACGAATTGGTGGACTATGTGGCACCTCCCCGTCCCGCAGGCGGACGCGGAGCACCGGGCGCAGCCGGACCTGGTCGCGGCGGCCAATAATAGGGGCTACGCGACTTCGACGGCTTCCTCAACCGGTGAAGGCACTTGTCCTCGGACATGTGCCAACCCGAACAGGGTCAGGAAGCCAGCAGCCAAACCAACGGAGGGGGCGAGTCCGAGCATTACCGGATTCGCCGTCTTCCCCGCCAGCAACATGATCAAAAGGTTCGTGGTCACTGGCACAAAAGCGGCAACAACCGGTCGCTTGGGCCTGTCCAGCGCGAAAAAGCAGCGCGAGACCAAATCCAACAAGGTCCAGCCCACAATGCTTGGAGCGAAACCCAGGAATACGTTCGCCACCAACAGCGTGGATTCGGATGTGAAACTTCCCCGCTCAAACAACAGTGAAATCACAGGCGTGCGAACAGCTACGCCGATCAAGCAGGCCAACACCGAGATGACAGCCATCATCGCAACACTCTTGTAGATCAGTCGATATGCCTGCGCTGCTTGGTTTTCGCCCTTCAGGCGCGCAATTTCAGGTAGAAGGCTGTTTGCCGCGGGATAAACCATGTAGGCCACCACCACGCTCAAACACCGAAGGCAGTAATCCAGGGATGCGGCCATGCCCGGTCCGGCATGCGTGGCAAAGGCGCGCGTCACCAGGATATTCGCCGAAATGAGAGACGCATAGAGCAGGAACATGAACGGCTTGAGCAGGATGTGTTCCAAGGGGACGTCCAGTGTCACACCTTCCGGAACCCGCCGCAGGTCGCGGCTCAGGCTCCATGTGAGCACCAGCTGCAGTGCCGCACCAGCCGAATACCCTATCGCGAATCCATAGACACCGACCACCCGCCAAAGGAGCAGCGCACCCAGGATGGTGCCGCCGTTCACGCACATTTGATAGAAGGCGGGTGCTATGAATCGCCGCTCGGTGTAGAGCAGTGCGGCGAAGATCGCCGACGCCCCGCCGAAAAACGTCGCGGGCGAAAACATCCGCAGTAGGTGGACTGCCTGAGTATGCTGTTCCGGCGCGAGCCCCGGCCCCAGAATCGAAATCAGCTCTGGTGCCAGCAAGAAGATGCAGCCGGAGGCAACGGCAAGTATGCACGCGAACAATCGTGAGGCCTGCCGGAAGACGGCCACACGCTCCTCAGGACGGTGCAGGATGAGCATCGGCACAAATGCCACCAGCATCGTGTTGATGAATGCTCCGGTAATGCTGTCAATGGGGCCAAGCGCGACGGCGAGCGCGTCGGCATGGGCATGGGTTCCCAGAAACCATGCCGTCACCATCACCCGGAAGAATCCGGTGATGTTTCCGGCTAGAATTCCCGCGCCGACCACAAGCCCGCCCCGTACCAGATTGCTCCGGACCAGGCTCGTGATCGTGCTGGAAACATTGCGTAACACTTTTCGGGAACCGCTTTGGGCGGGAAACTGCTTGGACAAAAAACTAACCGCGGGCGGCGGCCAATGCTGCTTCGTAGTTGGGATAGTCGGCCACTTCGCCAACGTACTCAACGTACTTAACCGTGTTGTCCGGGGCCACAACGAAGATCGCGCGGCTCAGGATCCGGAGTTCCTTGATCAACGTCCCGTAGGCTTCGCCGAACGAGGCTTCGCGGTGGTCCGACAACATCTTCACGTTGTCGACGAGGAAGGAATTGCAGAAACGCTTTTGGGCAAACGGCAGATCCATGCTGACGGTGTAGATGTCGACACCCTCCAACTTTGCGGCCTCTTCATTGAAGCGCTTTGTCTGGGCATCGCAAACCGGGGTGTCGAGGGACGGCACGATGCTGAAGATGCGCGTCTTGCTGCCTGTGTCGGACAAATGCACTGGCTTGAGTGAGCCATCGACCACCGTGAATTCGGGGGCAGCGTCGCCGACCTTGATTTCCGGTCCAACGAGGGTAAACGGGTTCCCGCGCAGGGTGGTTGCTCCGGCGCGCTCTACTGACTGTGCTGACATCGAATCTCCTTGGGTTTTGGAACGTGTTGTTTTGAGACGGCGAGTTTGGACTGAACCACCGTGCCACCGCTTATTCTAACAAGGCGGCCAGGGCAACCGAGTCACGCGCCGGGGCATTGCACGCGAAGTTCTCGCAGATATAGACCGCCGGACCCGACATGGCCGACATCGCGGCACGGGACTCCACCGGACGCAGCTCCAGCAGCGCGGGTGTTGCGTGCAGAACCACCCGGTTGGGGTCGAATTTGCTCCATAGCGTTGCGGTGGTCCAGGGCTCGGCGTGACCAGCTACGACGATTTCGCGTGGTGCGGCCAGATCGTACTCCCAGGAACACAACATTTGCGGCATTCCATACGGGGACGTGCGCAGCTTTGCGTCGAACGCAGCTACCAATTTCCGTGCCGAAACCTCGAATTCCGGCCGGTCCGTCATCCGGGACAGCCGCAGCAGATTCAACAGTGCCACGGAATTGCCCGACGGTTCAGCCCCGTCGTAGTCGTCCTTGTGCCGCATCAGGCTGACCGCGTCCGGGTGTGCCGAGGCATAGAAACCGCCAACCTCTGCATCCTCCAGTAGCTGGCTTTGTTTTGCCGACACCGCCAGTGCACGCTCCAGATACCGGAATTCGAAGGTCGTCTCGTAGAGGTCCAACAGGGCCTGTACCAAGAAGGCGTAGTCGTCCAGCATGCCGCCGATTGCCGCATCTCCGTCGCGGTACCGGCGCAAGACGGCCCCGTCGTGGGAAACCAGGGTGGACAGGATAAAGTCCGCAGCGCGCGCGGCCGCAGCCGCATACTTTGGCTCGCCAAGAATTCGCGCCGCCTTTGCGAATGCGGAGATCATGAGTCCGTTCCACGCGGTCAGGATTTTGTCGTCGAGGTGCGGACGAACGCGCACTCCGCGCGCATCCATCAGCAATTTTTCGGTCAAGGCGATGGACGCGGCGATTTCCCTGGGGTCGGCGCCGAAATGCTCGGCAGTAACCGCGATGGTCCGCGCTTGGAACAGGATGTTGCGCCCCGTGAATTCCCCGTGCGGGTCGTTGCGGACATTCCCGGTGCGTTCCATGCCGTAGCGGTAGCCGAACCACGCCGCAGCCTCAGGCCCGACGAGTTTCGCCACCTCGTCCCATGCCCAGATGTAAAAATAGCCTTCGCTCTTGTGGTGGGGATCCGCGGGATCGACAACACTGTCGGCGTCTTCCGCCGACCAGAATGCGCCCTCCGGAGCAGTCATGTCCCGCATCACGTAGTCCAGCGTGCGGCGCGCGGCCGATTCCATCGCGTCGTTGCCCGTGATTTGGTAGCACTCCAGATACGCGGCGGCCAGTTGCGCCTGGTCGTACAGCATCTTCTCGAAGTGGGGTACAAACCAGTACTCGTCAACCGAGTAGCGGTGGAAACCGCCGCCCAGCTGGTCGTGCATGCCGCCCTTTTCCATGGCGATGAGCGTGGTCGCCACCATGTCGAGCGCGTCCTCGTTTCCCGTGCGCTTCCAATACCGTAATAGGAAATGCAATGTCGAGGGCCGGGGGAACTTGGGAGCGGAACCGAATCCCCCCAACCTTGCGTCAAACGCGCGGTGGAGTTGCAGGAACGCCGCTTCCCCCGGTCCGTCATGCGCGTGGCCGTCCCCCGATCCATCGTCGTCGGATTCCCGCAACCGCTCCATAACTTCGTCGCTCGATTGCAGGATTCGCTCGCGGTCCTTGACCCAGGCATCGGCCACGCGCTCCAGCACTAGTGGGAAGCCGGCGCGGCCGTAACGGTTGTCCGGCGGGAAATAGGTGCCGCCGACGAACGGTTTCAAATCCGGGGTCAACCAAACGGACATCGGCCAACCGCCGCTGCCCGTCGTAGCCTGGACATAGGCCATGTAAATCCGGTCGATATCGGGGCGCTCCTCGCGGTCCACCTTGATGCAGACGTACAAATTGTTCATGAGGGCCGCTGTCTCGGGGCTTTCGAACGACTCCCGTTCCATGACGTGGCACCAATGGCAGGTCGAATAGCCGATCGAAAGAAAGATGGGCTTGTCCTCGTTCCGCGCGCGGGCGAAAGCTTCCTCCCCCCATGGATACCAATCGACGGGGTTGTTGGCGTGCTGCAGCAAATAGGGGCTTTTTTCAAGCGCGAGGCGATTCGGCATCTTCCTCCAGCATTACACGGTAGAATCTGAGTTTGCCCCGTCATCCCGCCATTCCTTACGTTCTGCCCTTCGGGGTGTTCATGCTCTGCATTGCGGCGCAGTCGGCAATGCCCGTACCCGTCTGGGTCCGGCTGCTGCTTTCGCTTGCGGCCATCGGCGCGGTTTCGCTGCCCTTGTTGAAGACCGGGCCTTCCAAGCCGGTGCAAAGCATCCTTCTCGGTCTGGCGGTGTTTGTGGTCTGGGTGGGACCGGACGTGGTCTGGCCCGGGTGGCGCCATCTTCCCCTGTTCGACAACGGTATCGTCGGCCATCCGGCCGGCAACACGCCCCCGGACTCCAAGAACGATCCCCTGTTCCTGTTCCTGCGCATCGCTGTCAGTGTGGTGGCGGTGCCGATTCTGGAGGAATTGTTTTGGCGCGGCTGGCTGATGCGCTGGCTGGTGGATGGAGAAAACTTCGAGCGGGTGCCGTTGGGGAAGTACGTTCCGTTCGCCTTCTGGGTGACGGCGGTGCTTTTTGCGTCCGAGCACGGCTCGTTTTGGGACGTCGGCCTAATCTGCGGGGTGATCTACAACTGGTGGATGGTTCGCACCAAGAACCTTTGGGACTGCATCATCATGCACGCAGTCACGAACGGTGCATTGGGCGCGTACGTCGTCTTCGCCGGAGAATGGCAGTACTGGCTGTAGAATTGGCGGACCTTTAGTCCGCCAAAACCTTCACGCCGCGCCAAAAAGCCACATAACCCTTGATCTCCGCAGCTGCCGACTTTGGACTCGCATAGTACCAAGCCGCACCTGCGTTCACTTTGCCCCCTACCACCACATCGTAGTAGTTGGCGACGCCCTTCCACCCGCATACCGTTGTCTGCGCCGCTGGCCGAAAGCACTCGGGACGCAGGGAATCCGGAGGGAAATACTGGTTTCCCTCCACGATCACGCAACGGTCGCTCTGGGCGATAACAGTGTCTTCCCAGATCGCTTTTGGCATGATGACTCCGTTACCAGCGGGGCTCGCGCCGACGGCTGTCTCCGCCGCCGCCATAACCACCGCCGGACGATCCACCACCACGGTTGCCGCCACCACCGCCGAAGCCGCCGCGGCCACCACCGCCACCACCGGGACGCGGCTCGCGCGCCTGGGCCTCGTTCACGGTGAGCGTGCGGCCCATCAGGTCTGTTCCTTGAAGGGCTGCAATGGCCCTGTCTGCTTCGGCCGGATTGGCCATCTCCACGAACCCGAAGCCACGGGATTGCCCGGTTTCGCGGTCCTTCACAATTTGCACGCGCTCAACCTGCCCGTAGGCGGAGAAGGCGGCATCCAAGTCCTGTTCTGTGGTCCGGAACGAAATGTTCCCGACATAAATGTTCTTCAACGGCGTGGCTCCAATCAGTGGACATACGGCGCTGGCAACGCCGCATCATTATGGTAGCGCTTTCCATGCGCGAGTAGGTTACAGTTTGCTTGCATCCGCTTTTACGAAACCTTACGCGGTGCCGGAACATCCTTAGGACAAAGGCAAACGTAACGGAATCATGAGGATCGCCCTCCAGTATCCAGCATTTCTGTATCTCGCGTTCGCCGTGGCCCCGCTCGTGTCGCAGGGTGCGGCGCGAAACCGCCTTCCGGCTCCCCAATCCGTTCTCCGGCAGGCACAGGACCGGTACAACCATACCGAGTACCCGGAAGCAATCACTCTTCTGAAGAACGCCCCGCAGACAGCCGAAACACTTGAGCTGATGGGACGCTGCTACCTCATGGAAGCTCAGCAGGCCAAGGCCGTCGAGGTGCTGGAGAAGGCCGTTGCCCTGGCACCGTCAAACTCCATGACTTTTACTTGGCTGGGAAGAGCCTATGGACGACGGGCGGAGACATCGTTCCCGCTCGCGGCCGTTGGTTGGGCTACCAAATCCCGACAAGCGTTTGAGAAAGCCGTCCAACTGGATCCGGCCAACGGTGAGGCCGTCAATGATCTTTTCGAGTTTTATCTCCAAGCGCCATCGGTCATGGGTGGCGGTCAGGACAAAGCACGGGCGCTGATTCCGCTGATGGCCAAAATCGACCCGGCCGAGGCGTCTTTTGCCGAAGGTAAGCTCTCCGAGCATTCCAAGAAATTCTCCGATGCCGAATCCGCCCTTCGGCGCGCCATCGAGTTGGCACCCACCCAAGCTGGTCGCGTAGTCGATCTGGCCCGGTTCCTAGCCCGCCAAGGACGTTTCCCCGAGAGCGAACGGGCTTTCGACGAAGCGGACAAGTTGGAGCCCGGCGCACCCAAATTGTTATTCGCCCGGGCTCAAACATGGATCCACACCAAGCGGAACATTCCCCAAGCCAAAGATCTTCTGGCCCGTTATATCGCCGCTCCCAACCGTACTCCCGACGATCCAACCCGGCTGGAGGCGCAGAAGCTCCTCCACAAAGCCGAGGGCCTGTAGTCCGTTGCGGGTAGACTGGAAGCAATGAGGTTCGGAGAAGCCCTCGGCTTCAGCTTCCAAGCGCTACGCCAGAACCCGGTCCGGTCCATGCTCACCGGACTCGGCATGATGATTGGCACTGCTTCGGTCATCCTTGTCGTCACCATTTCGTTGACCAGCCAGCATTACATCCTGGAGCAGATAGAGGGGGTCGGCTCGAACATGATCTTCGCCTCCTACGAGGCTGGTTCCCAGCAATCCACAGCCGAAGTACAAGCCGATTTCGTCAAGTCCGGAGATATGCAGGCTGTGCGGGACCAACTCCCCGGCCGCGTTCTCGCCGTGACCGGGATCGAAAGCAATTTCGACGAGATTTTCATCAACGGCAAACGGGAACGGCTCCTGGTGATCGGCTCCGACGAGTATTACAAGCCCGTCCGCAATCTTGTGGTTCTTTCGGGCCGCTTCATGGACTCCGGCGATGTCAGTCTCCGCGTGAAAGTCGCCATGCTCACCGAAAAATTGGCGAAGCGGCTTTTCGGCAGCACGCAGGACGCGGTCGGCCGCACCATGAAGATCCACGGACTCCAGTTCACCGTCATCGGCACCTTCAAGGAAAAGGTGGAGAGCTTCGGCCAATCCGAATTGAACGCCGAGACCGTGTTGATCCCGATTTCGGTGCAGCAGTACTTTGTCCGGGTGGAGCGGATCGACCCCATGTATGTCCAAGTCCGGTCGCCTCAGGAGGTGGAGCCTGTCACCGTCCAAGTAACCCAAATCCTCCAGAGCCGGCACCGCGCGGGAGCGAATTACAAGGTGGAGAATCTCGCCGGAATCCTAAACGCAGCCAAACAGATTGCCTCGATCCTGAGTCTTGTGTTGATCCTCGTTTCATTCATCGCCCTGGCCATTTCCGGCATCGGCATCATGAATATCATGCTGGTTACGGTAACCGAGCGGACCCGCGAGATCGGCGTCCGCATGGCCGTCGGGGCTTCGCGGCGGGAGATTTTGACGCAGTTCCTGACAGAGGCAATCCTTATCAGCCTCACGGGCGGGTCCGTCGGCATTGTGGTGGGCATGGCGCTTCCATTGAGCGTAAGCCTGTTTGTTGACAATATCCACATCCCCATCTCGATGTGGTCGGTAGGGATTGCGTTTTCGGTGTCCAGTCTGGTCGGCTTGGTTTTCGGCATGCTGCCAGCCAGCCGGGCGTCGAAATTGAATCCAACCGAAGCGTTGCGCTACGAGTAAGGAACGAACAGAATGAGTAGACGCCGCGTTCTGGCCACGATGGCCGTAGTATTCGGCAGCAGCGCGCATGCCGAGCAATTCCAACTCACCCTCAAGCAGGCCGTCGAGCGCGCCCTAACGCAAAACCCCGACATGGTCATCGCCCGCATTGAAGAGGCGAAGGCGAAGGAAGGCATTCAGATTGCCCGCGACCCGTTTTCCCCCCGCATCGGCGGTGGCAGTGGCCTCGCGTATAACAACGGGTTTCCGCTAAGCATTGAAGGCTCGGCACCGTCCATCTTTCAAGTCAAGGCCAACCAGTACCTGTTCAACCGCCCTCAAACCTACGCAGTGGCCCAGGCGCGCGAGGCTGCGCGGGGTGCCACCATTGCCACCGCCGAGCGGCGGGACGAGGTCGTTTTCCGGATCGCTTCCATGTTCATCGACGTGGAGCGGGCCTCCCGCTTGGCCGAATCGGCAGCGAAAGCGGTTGCCAATCTCGAAAAGGTCGTGCCGGCAGTGGAGGCGCGCGTTTCCGGGGGCAGGGAATTGCCGGTCGCCCTCAAGGAGGCACAATTGAACGTGCTCCGCGCGCAGCAGCGGCTCCTGGCCCTCGAGTCGGAAAAGGACTCCGTGCAGCACAACCTCGCCGTTGTCCTCGGGTACTCCGCGGCTGACACCATCGTTCCTGCAGCCTCGCAGACTGTCCTCCCCGATGTGCCGGCAGTTGAGGAAACCGCCGTCCGCACAGCCTTGGAGGGGAGTGCCGAACTGCGCCGCCTCGAATCCAACTACCGTGCCAAGTCCTTGGAAATCAAGGGTTCCGCAGCCCAGAAGCTGCCACGCATCGACCTTGTCGCCCAGTACAACCTCTTCTCCAAATACAGCCACTTCGACCAGTACTTTGCCAAGTTCCAGCAGAACAACGCGCAGTTCGGGGCCTCGATCCAAATCCCCCTCTTTCTTGGCCCGGGCATCAAGGCCGGACAGGCGCAGGCCGAGCTCGATCAACGAAGGTTGCGCTCGGAAATGGAGACGGCGAGAAATCGGCAGGCCCTCGGCGTGCATCAGGGCTATCTGGAACTCAAACGCGCCGATATGGCCGTGGATGTCGCGAAAGCCGAGGTGGGACTGGCGCACGACCGCCTTTCCGTGCTCTTGGCCCAGATGGACGAGGGGCGGGCCGCCCTCAAACAGGTCGAGGAAGCGCGCGCCGACGAGGAGGACAAGTGGATTGCCTTCTACGACGCCCAATTCTCCCGAGAAAAGGCCCGCCTCAACGTGCTGCGCCAGACCGGGGACTTGGTGGCGGCCATGCGCTAGGCGCTGTCCCCAGTTTCAAATTCCAACCACGGCCCCCACCGCGCTAAGATAGCAAAGATATGCCCACGCAGACCCGTAGATACTTCATCGGCAACGTGGCCACCGGATTGGCCGGAGGTCTCGCCACCGGACGAGCCCTCGGAGCCAACGACCGTGTCCGCGTCGGCGTGATCGGCATCGGCGACCGCGGCACCCAGATTGCCCGCGAAGCGGCCTCGGTCCCCAACACGGACCTCGTCGCCTTCGCCGACATCTACACCCGCCGTCTCGAAGATTCCAAGCGTCTGGCCGCCGACGCAAAGACGTATCTCGACTACCGCCACCTGCTGGAGGACAAGTCAATAGATGCGGTTCTGATCGCCACCCCCCAGCACTTGCACGCCGAGTGCTTCACCGCCGCGCTCGACGCCGGCAAGCATGTCTACCAGGAAAAAACGATGGCGTTCACAGTGGACCACGCCAAGCAGATGCGCGCGGCCCGGCTGAAGGCGCCCCGCAAGACCGTCCAGATCGGCCACCAGTATTGCTCCTCGGGCCATGTCTCGGACGCACAGAATTACCTTGCGGCAGGTCTGGTCGGCAAGGTCACCGCAATCCATTCCCACATGTTCCGCAACACGCCCCACGGCAAGGCCCAGTGGGCACGCCCGGTGTTCCCGGACATGACGGCGGAAAACGTGCTCTGGAAATCGTTCCTCGGGGCAGCCCCCGACCGCGACTTCGACGCCAACCGCTACATCAACTGGCGTTTTTTCTGGGATTATTCCGGCGGCAACGTGTACGAGAACATGTGCCACCAGACGTCATTCTGGTACAAGGTGCTGGATCTGAAGATCCCGACTGCCGTGAATATGACCGGCGGACTCTACCTGTGGAAGGATGGCCGGGAGGTTCCCGACACGATGAACGTGTCGATGGAGCATCCCGAGGAACTCTTGTTTACTTGGGATTCCGGTTTCGGCAACAGCGAGCTTGGTTCCACCGAAGATGTTCTCGGAACCGACGGAACCATCTCCCGCAGCCAGCAGATCCGCTATCTCCCCCAGAAGGTGAACCGTCCCGACGGACGGGAGATGCTCGGCCAGACGCCGACCCAACCCCAGGCGCACATGCGCAACTTCCTCGATTGCATCCGCAGCGGCAAGGAAACGAATTGCCCGTTCGAGCTCGGCTTCCGCGTCTCCGTTGCTTGCCGCATGGCTGTTGAAAGCTACCGCCAGCAGCGCACCGTCCGCTGGGACGCTGTTCGCGAGGAGATCGTCTAGCCTGTTTCCCGCCGCATCAGTTGCGCTTGGCTTGGCCGGGGCTTACGGAGCGTCATGGGCGGTCCGAAATCCCCGGTCGTCCGTCTTTGGTCCCTCGGTCCATTCAGGGACACGGGGACGCATGGCCGTCGCGCTGACGTTCGACGACGGACCGAGCCCTGCCACACCGGCCATCCTCGATATCCTCAAACAGCACCAAGCCAAGGCGACCTTCTTCCTGGTTGGCCAGCACACCCTGCGGTATCCCGAAATAGCCCGCGATTGTGTGGCTCAGGGCCACGAGGTCGCCAACCACTCCCACACCCATCCGAATTTCGCGATGAAATCGCGGTCCTTCATCCGGGACGAATTCCAACGGGCTCAGTCGGCGATCCGATCGACCACCGGTGTGACCCCCACCCTCCTTCGCGCTCCGTATGGCGTACGCTGGTTCGGGTTTGCCGACGTACAGCGCGAATTGAACGTGCAAGGGGTCATGTGGTCCGTCATCGGGCGGGATTGGAAGCTTCCGGCTCCCGACATTACCTCCCGTGTCCTCAGCCGCACCGGGGATGGAGATATTATTTGTCTACATGATGGTCGGGACACGCAATCCGACCCGGACGTATCCGCTACGGTCGATGCCGTCCGCACCATCGTGCCAACCCTCATTGCGAAGGGTTATCATTTTGAAACAGTCACCGAAATCCTATGCCCGAAGAAATAATGCCGGAACCCGTGAACTTGGACTCGCCTGAGTCGGACTTGCCAACTGGTGAAACCGTCGGCGAGCAGACCGCCGCGCCTGCTCAGCTCAACGAACCTGCCGAGATCGACGCACTTGCCGAACGCGTCCTGCAGATCATCGCCGACACCCAGCGCAAGAACCGAGCCCTCATCTCCATCGACAGCAGTTTCGAGGAGCTCGGGATCGACTCCATGGATGGCGTGAACATCGTTTTCGCGTTGGAAAATGACTTCAATATCAATGTGCCCGACGAGGAAGTGAAAAACATCCGCAACGTTCGCGACATGGTTGAAGGAGTCCGGAAGCTGGTCCTCGAGGCCGAACCTTCCTAATGCGCAGAGTCGTAGTTACAGGGATGGGTGCCTTCTGCGCCCTCGGCCGCGACCTGTCCGAATTTGACCAGGCCCTCCGCGAGGGTCGTTCCGGCATCAGCCGATTCGAGCCAAGCGAGTTTTCCGAACTCCGATTTACAACGGGGGGCGAGATCAAGAACTTCAACCCTATCGACCACATGCCGGCGAAGGAAGCCGACATGGTCGACCGCTTCGCGCAGTTCGCCATTGTTGCCGCTACTGAGGCTGTCCGTCAGAGCGGGATCGAGTGGACTCAGGACTTGAAGGACAACACGGCCATCGTCACGGGTTCCTGCATCGGTGGCCAGGCGACGGAAAACCAAGGTTTTTGGGATGTCTACAAGATGGGTCGGAACCGGGTCCACCCGATGACGATTCCCAAGACGATGGCCAACGCCGGTGCCAGCGCGATTTCCCTACGGTTCGGCATTACAGGCCCGTCCTTCACGATTGCTACAGCGTGCGCGTCATCCGCCCATGCCATCGGCCAAGCCTTCACCATGGTGGCATCCGGCATGACCGACTTTGCCCTCACCGGCGGCAGCGAGGCCCCGTTCAGCTTCGGGCTTCTCAAGGCTTGGGAAGCCATGCGCGTGGTCACCCCCACCATCTGCCGGCCGTTTTCAAAAGATCGCAACGGTATGTCGCTGGGCGAAGGTGCGGCCATCATGGCCATCGAGACCTTGGAGCATGCGCTCGCCCGCGGTGCCAAACCCTTGGCCGAGATCGTTGGCTTCGGCATGTCGGCCGATGCGCACCACATCACCCAACCGTCGGCGGAAGGTGCTGCCAAAGCGATCACCATGGCCCTCAAGCAGGCGGGAATCGGGCCGGAGCAGGTAGGGTATGTGAATGCCCACGGTACCGGTACCAACGTCAACGATGTGACCGAGACACGGGCACTGAAGCTCGCCCTCGGCGACCATGCCTACAAGGTGGCGATTTCGTCGACCAAGGCCATGCACGGTCACACCCTGGGAGCCGCCGGCGCGCTGGAGTCCACGGCCGCGATTCTGGCGATGACAGGCGGCTACGTCCCGCCCACCATCAACTACGGCGTCCCCGATCCCGAGTGCGACCTCGACTACACACCCAACGCGCTCCGCAGCTTGGATTTCGAATACACGATTTCCAATTCGTTCGCCTTTGGCGGCCTCAATGCTGTGTTGGCATTCCGGCGGATCTAGGACCCCCTTCCACTCTCGGTACCGGTACAAACGCACTGGTTTGGACCGGTCGCCGGGAGTATCGTTAAGGAGTGACCAGCCGCTTCCACGCCGCCGCAGCTATCCTGATCTATATTGCACTCCCAGCATTCGCTCGCGCCAGCACCTTGTCTGTCTACGTATCAGCTCCTTCGGCTGTCGCCAGCACGGTGACGTTCTCGAGCGGTGGAGGTTTGACCACCGAAACCTTCGACAACAAGAGCGGCTCGTACACAACCTACACTTCCACCATTGGCACCTACTCCGGCAGCATGAAGGTCCAAGCCGCGGACGCGTACGGCGGTGCCTCCGGTACAACCTATATGACCTTCGGTGCCCAGACCAGCACTTCCACCCCGGTGACCTTGACGCTGAAAACGCCGGAGAACTATTTCGGCTTCTACTGGTCGGCCGGCGACGCCAACAACGGAATCACGCTGTACTCGGCTGGAACGCAGTTGACCCACTTCACCACTGCGGACATCAAAAACCTCCTCTCCGGCCCCACCGTAACCGCGATCAATGGCTCCACCTACCAGTCGAGTGCGTATAACTGCAATCCCAACAACACCTCCCAGGATTGCGGAGAACCGTTCGCGTTTGTCCACCTCATCGCGACCGGGTTCACATTCGACAAGGTTGTGTTCGACAACAGCAACACAACGGGAACCGGTTTTGAGAGCGACAACCACACCGTCGCCTACGGCACGGTTGTTCTGCCGGGCACTTTTGTCACTGTCGAGAGTCTGCAGATCACCACTACTTCCCAAACCACCACCCCGGAACCCGGCAGCGTGTTGCTGGTGCTTGGCGGCGTGGCTGCAATCGGATACCGCCGCCGTGTCGCGAAAGTTCGCGCGTAAGGTTCCAGCCATGCTCTTCCGGATCGCACTTTCGGTTCTAGTCGGCTGCGGGTTGACCGCATCGGCGATTGCCGGGCAGTTGGGCGGCATGTCCGGTGTTCCCCCGGTGGCATCGGCCGAAACCAGGGAACTGTCCCCGGCCCACACGCCTTACACCTCCACAATCTTCGGTACGGCAGGCAGCGTTGTGGAGGAATCCGCCAATCCCACTCCGGGCACGCCCTCCAACAGCCCGGCCATTCCCACAAGCCTGCCCGGTCCGGTTGTCCCAAGAACAGGGCAAAACACGACTGTGCCCGAGCCGGGCAGTGTCCTGTTGCTGTTTGTCGGAATCACAGCCTTTATTGTTGTGGCCCTCGTTGCCCGCAATCGATTCGCGAAGACCTCGTAGTAGTCCCTTCGTCCAGTGCTTGACTTTCCCTGCGCTCCACTCCTTTCGGACCAGCCGATCCGACCACTACGTCCTCACATCCAATCCACGAACTGGACATTTCTATTCTGAGTTGACAAATCGTGACGCAACCCCTTGACTCCGGTACTTTTTTGAAATAAAGTTGCAAGAGCTTTGTATGGGGTATTGGTTCGGGGTAGCCCGCCAGTTCCTATTGCTTTTAAGTCCTGTCAACGTCCTGAGGGGTTTTGGCAGAAGCGTTCATTCCCGTGTCGCGCCAAGGGGCGCAGCCTGGGAGATCGCTAACGAAAAAGGAGACTAGGATTCACAGTGATACGTAACATCAGCAGAATGTCCGGCTGCCTTGTCGCGGCCTTGTGTCTGTTGCCCTTGGGGGCACTGGCACAGGTCACGACCGGTAGCGTAACCGGACGAGTAGTAGACCAATCGGGATCTGTCATTCCCGCTGCACAGATCGTTCTGATCAGCGAGTCGCAGAATACCAGGACTGCAGCGGTCAAAAGCAACGGTAGTGGCGACTACGTGATTCCGAACGTCACGGCCGACACCTACAGCATCGAAGTCACCGCTCCCGCCTTTAAGACGGCGATCGTCAAGGGCATCGCGGTATCGGGCGGCGACCGTGTCGGTGTTCCCCAGATCGCTCTTCAGGTCGGCGGAACCACCGAAACAGTAACGATCAGCGCCGAACAAGCGCTTCTGCAAACGCAGACCGGCGAACGCTCGTATGCGATTGAAACCAAGGCAATCGAGAGCCTGCCCATCCAGCATGGAAACTTCTTCAATGCGGTGGCATTTACCCCAGGGGTGGACGGCTCGATCGGCACCGGCAGCACTGCCCGCCTCGGCGGCCAAAGCCAGGACAACATCATGATGGATGGCGTCTCGGCGATGGATACGGGCAACAATGGCCAGATGCTCTCGCTGAACATCGAATCGATCGGCGAAGTCAAGGTTCTCACCCAGGGCTACCAAGCCGAATACGGCAGAGCCAGTGGAATGCAGATTACTGCCGTCACCAAGAGCGGCGGAAATCAGTACCACGGGGCCGGCTACGGCATCTTCACCGACACGTCATGGAATTCCAGGTCGTGGGTTGCGCAGAAAAACGGCGACACCCCCGTTTTCACCAGCTTGAAGACCTATGGCTACACCATCGGTGGTCCGGTATCGATCCCGAAACTGTACAACGGAAAAAACAAGTTCTTCTTCTTCTACGCGCATGAGTACAGGCCCCAGTCGATTCTCGGCAATAGCGGCAACGTCATCCGGTTGCGGCTGCCCAGCGCACTGGAGCGGGCTGGCGATTTCTCGCAGAGCGCCGACCAGAACGGCAACCCGATCCCCAACCTCATCGACAACACGACCGGGCAGCCTTTCTCCGGGAAGGTCATCCCGAAGAGCCGCTTGTATGCTCCGGGCGTCGCGGTGCTCAGCCAGTACCCGCTGCCGACCCAGGCGCAGGCACCGGGAACAAACTACAACTACCAGCTGAATCCGGCACCTTACAATCAGCTAACCCAGCAGCCGGTTGTCCGCCTCGACTATCAGTTCACACCGAATATCCGCGTCTCGGGCACGTACTCCGGACAGCTCCAGCGTCCGGCGTTGCAGGTTG
>CAIYDY010000422.1 GCA_903925015.1 uncultured Acidobacteriia bacterium | reverse complement strand
CGGATTCGCCCAGTCCGAAGCGCGGGTCCGAAAGATCGCCGGGGACTGCTACAATTCGGCCCTCGAATTCATCGCGCCAGAGTCCGTTGTTGCGCAGATGCTTCAGGAGCCGAGCCTCGCCTGCCGCAGCATCCGTTGCGCGGACAAGGCACTGTACTGTGGCTGCTGTGCGCTGGAGAATCTCTTCAAGGAGGTAGCCTCCGAGGAATCCAGTCGCGCCTGTTAGAAAGATGTTTTGGGGAGCGGTTGGCGACGCCGACGCGGGACTGGCGAACTGGATCTCGTCGTCCAGTCTGGCTTCAGCTTCAAAGTCGATCTCAGTCACTTTGGGGGAAGGTGTGTTGGGGTTGGCGGGGGATGGAAAAGGGAGGCAACCGGTGCACTGGCTGCCTCCCTCCACGCGGTACAAAACTACTGCTGTTGCTGCTTGGCCAGCGCGCGGAGGCGCTGCGCAACTTCGAGCGGGATGTTGTTGGTCGCCTCGTCGTCGCTGCTGATCGCCTTGGCGGCCGGCGGCTGGGTGACGTTGACGCCCTGAGCCATCACGTCGATCTGCATCAGGTCGAGACCCGCAACCAAGCCACCGTTGTAGCCGGCAGTGCGGATGCGATTGACCAAATCGTCGGTGGTGGTGCTGCCCCAAGCCGGGATCGGAGCCAAGCCGATATGGGTCATCACAGCGAGCTTCGGCACGTCGGCGCGGAAGATGCGGGCCAAGTCCTCGGGGTTGGTGTGGAAGTTCCAGAGTTCCGGACCACCGGCGTCATACGTCCAGCCCCATGCTTCGTGGATGATCACATCGGCACCGGCTGCATACTTCACCAGGTTGTCTGTGTACTGGGTGTCGCCGGAGAAGACCACGGAGTGGCCTTGATAGTCGACACGGTAGCCGAAGGCGGGTTCAATCGGGTGGTGGTCCACGAGGAACGCGGTCACGGTCACACCGTTCTTGGAGTAAACAACGCCTTCCTTGACTTCGGTAACCACGGGGGCCACGCCGGCGGTGCTGAACACGATGTCCTTGAACAGGGTGCTGCGGGCATAGATGTCCGTGTCGTACATGACGCGGGCGAGGTTCATGATGGTGTAGGTGCCGACCGGTTGGTTGGGACCTGCGCCCGGACCCCAAACGCGCAGCGGAAGAGTGTCGCGGAACAGCCAGCCGTAAATGTAGAGGCTGGGCAGGTCGATCAAGTGATCGCTATGGAGGTGGGTGATGAATACCTTGTCAACGCCCACGTTCGGGTCATTGGCAACATCGGCGCTGTTGGATTGGAAAAGGCGGGTGATGATGCCTTGGCCGCAGTCGAACAGCATGCGTTCGGTGCCGGCTGTAATCAGCAGGCCGGAATTCACGCGACCGCCCGCGTTGTAGCCGGCGGCGTTGAGGCTGGGAACACCGGTGCCGAGCAGCTGGACGTGGATGATTGGTGCCGCGGCGGGCGGGGTTGTTTGGGCTTGGGAGAGCGTGGCTGCTCCCAAGGCTAGGGTAGTTAACAGGATTTTCTTCACTAGTTGTCTCCATTCGCCGGTTGATCGGCTCATACTTTTATACCGCACCAGAGAGCGCTGTGTCATTTGACGGGCAAAGTTTCGCTAGGAATTTCACCGATGAGCCTGGTCGGCCGCACCGGATTCACTCCGTTCCTCCTGCGCATGCGCCAGTTCCTGTTGCTGTTTGAGTGCGGGCCAGATTCCGTTGACCAGTCCGGCAAGCATGCTGAGGTTGAACAACGCCAGTGCGGTGGCCGTGCCTGTGCCAAGAAGGAAAATCCCGGCCAGCGACACAATTCCGGGCCCCAGCGTGGTGTACATCAGCGTCCGGAGATTGGCGTCGTAGTCGGCTGCGACTTCGAACAGCTCGGGCAGCTTACCCAAGCCTTCGTCCATCAGGATGATTTGGGCCGTGTTTGTGGCCAGCGATGACGCCCCGCGCAATGATACCGATACGTTTGCGGTCTTCAACGCAATGGCGTCGTTGATGCCGTCGCCGATGAAACACACCTTCCGGCCGTCTTTTTGCAGCCCCTCCACGAGCCGGGACTTGTCCTGCGGCAGCACCTCCGCGAAGAAGTTGTCGATCCCAAGTTCTTTCGCCAAGGCCTGGGTGGGCGAGGCGTGGTCGCCGGAAATGATGTAGAGCTTGAGTCCCCGGTCCTTGAGGTCCTGGACCACTTGGCGGGCCTCCTGGCGAATGGTGGGGCGCAGCTCCAAGGCTCCTGCCAAGGTATCGCCGAATGCCACGAAGACCACGGAAGCCCCCTCGGAATGCATCGCCTTGCGGCGGGATTCGAAATCTTCCGGTAGGGAAATTCCTTCCATTCCCATATAACGGGCACTTCCTACACGGACTATGCGTCCTGAAACTGTGGCCTGAATTCCGTAGCCAATTTCATATTTCGCATCCTCCAGCTCCGGTACTTCCAGTCCCCGAGCCTTCGCCGCTTCGAGGATCGCGAGTGCGATTGGGTGCTTCTGCCTCGATTCGGCTGCTGCGGCGCACACCAGCAAATCATTCTCGTCGACGCCCTCCACCGCGTGGATTGCCCCGACATGCGGCTGATCCTCCGTAAGGGTGCCGGTCTTGTCGAAAACCACCGTGTCGATCTTGCCCGCTGCTTCCAGAGCCCGTCCATCCTTGATCAGGATTCCGGCGTTGGAGGCCCGCTGCAGGAAGTTCAGCATCCCCAAAGGCGACGCCACCTTCATCACGGCCACATAGTTGGAGTTGACGACCGCCAGTGCTCCTCCCGGACCAAGTGTCAACAGGGCCAGCGTGGAAAGTCCAAGCGTCGGGATAACGGTGCGGTCCGCAGCTTCCTTCCACCTCACTTGGACGGACGTCCGGAAGTCGTTCGCGTTCGCCAATATGTCCTTGATCTGCGCCGCCGCCGTTTCCGAGCCGGCTTTCTCGACCTTGACCTCGATCCGGCCCGCCAGCATCACGGTTGCCGCGAAAACCTTGTCCCCCACCCCTTTTCCGCCGGCTGCGATTCACCGGTGAGGATGCGCTGGTCCACCGCAGCCGTGCCGTTGCAGATCACGCCGTCGATGGGAATCATCTGGCCGGCATGGACCACCAGCATGTCTCCCACTTCCAACAGCTCGAAGGGGATTTCCAGCTCGTTGCCGTCCACAATCACCCATACCGTGCGGGGTTGTTGCCCGAACATGTCCGCCAGCAACTGGCGCGACCGGTCCTCGGTCTTCAGCATCATTTTGGTGCTGGAGTGGAAGATGGTTGCGGTAACGCCGCATAGCAGGAAGTAGCCGCCTGCCAGCAGACCGATGAACGAAACCGAGTCCAGCACACGGATGCTCATCTTGCGGTTGTGCACCACGTCGATGTAGGCGCCCCGGAAGACGGGCATCGCCGAATACAGGATGAGACCCGCGCTCACCAATTTGACGGGGGGCAGTACCAGCATGCCGACGGCCGCGGCACCTACCGAGGTCGCGGCCACCTTGAGGTACCGGTCCACCGACTTTTCTGCGCGGGCGATTTGGGCGCGGGCCGAGGTGTCGTCGGCATCTCCGCCCATCCGGTCGAATTGTGTTTCCCGCGAGTCGGCGGAGAAGATCAGATCCTTGGCTTGCTTGAAGGCGTTGCCGATCATCCCCAAGCTGACTGGCGCGGATTTTTTAGCGGCCTTGCGGGGCTTGTCTGGAATGGCCTCAAAGACGCCCTTGCTGGCTTCCGTGGCGCGGGAGAAGAATCCGCCAATACGTGACGTTGCCACCTTGGCGCGATCCGCGACGCTGCCCTGGTATCCCAGAATGTCCTGGAGCGGCTTGATTTCGGTTTCGGCCACTTGGCGGATGGTGGCGCGCGCCTCGACGTAGTATTCCGACGTCGAAATCGCCACTGTCATTCGTCGGCCCTGGTGCCCCAACTCTTCCGTTATGGGCTTGAGCTCGGTCTCGGCGAAGTCGTGGATGGAGCTGTTGACGTCGGAATAGGCCTTTGCCACTACGACCCGGATATCGCCCACCAAGCCTCTGAACTCATCCATCAAGGGGTCGGACGAGGGGGCGGGTCGGGAATTGCCAGCGCGGAATGCCATTCTATCCATGTTAGGCGGCAGCGGGTGAACGGGTCAACTGGAATCGTTTCCGGCATATTGCCGTGCCAAAACGGCAGTGTTATCTTCATTAGGACGAACCATGCGCCGCAACCTGACCCTCGCCTACCTGGCTTTCGCCATCGTCTGTTTTTTCTGGGGCACCGTGTACCTTGGGATTCGAATCGCAATCGAGGCGATTCCGCCGCTGCCCCTGATGGGCATCCGGTTCTTCGCGCCGGGCTTGGTGATTGTGCTGGCCGGGGCCGCCTTCAAGCTGAAGATGCCCACGCCGAAGGAGTTCCTGTGGACATCGCTGTGCGGTCTCCTGACGCTCGGCTTGGGCGTCGGCACGCTATTCTTCTCGGCCCAATGGATTCCTAGCGGACTCATGGCGATGTTCGCTACAACAACGCCCTTCTGGATGGTTGGCGTGGAACGGCTATTTCCTGGCGGCGAACCATTGAACGGGAAGGCCGTCGGCGGGATGCTGCTGGGGTTGGTAGGTACGTTGGTGCTTGCGATCCCGCCCGACGGCAGTACGGAAGGCTTCCAAGGACCGGTATTCTCGTCGTTTCTCGTTTTGCAGCTGGGATGCGCCGCGTGGGCTGTGGGCGCAATCCTGCAGCGGAAATTGAAGACGGCGGCGGGCCCGTTCGTGATCGGAGGGGTTCAGGAACTGGCGACGGGTACGGCATTCCTGCTGTACTGGCTCTCCACCCCGCACCAGCCGATCCATTGGACGGCGAAAGGCCTGTGGGCGCTCGCCTACCTGATCCTCATTGGCGGCGCGCTGACGTACACCGCCTACATCTACGCGGTCAAGAATCTGCCCGTGTCCCTGGTGTCCATCCACAACTATGTGAATCCGATGGTCGCCGTTGCCTTGGGAGCACTCCTCTACCATGAGCCGTTCCAGACGTACTATTTGGGGGCTATGGCGCTGGTGTGCGCGGGGCTTTTCATCGTCCAGAGGTATAGTACGTCTGGGCCAGCCGGACACTAGATTGCTTCTCGATCATTTTCGCAGGATTCTTGAGCAGCCTCTGGAAAGGTAGTGGTTTGACCCTCCTAGTGTCCTTCTACCATTGTCATCCTTCGTTCACTTATGGTAAGGTAACGTCAGAAGCGCCTAATATCTATGACTACACCTTTTCGCCTGCTGGCCTCTACCGTCATCACCATGCTCGGTGCCACCACCTTGGCTTTCGGCCAAACCCAGATTCCGCCGACCTTTTCCGCTCCTGGCTGCGTCCTGCCTGCCGGGATCAAGAGCTTTGTGGTTGAGCACAAGCTGTTCCCCTCCGCCTTCCAGTCCGCGTTTTCCGCGACCTTTCCGGATTCCACGATCGCGCAGCTCTTGGATCCTACCCGCGAAGCAAGAACCCATTTGACCTATGACGTCGCCACCAACATCTTGCGCGCTTGGTTCTTCACGGTGCCGAAGGGTTCCCCGGACATTACGCCGGACACCACAAATTTCGAGGCAATCAAGTTCGCCTACATCAATGCGCCTGCGGAAAAGGTGTACGTGACATGTTCTCCCCGTCCCACGGTCATGGTGATTGGACCGATCGCGGATGCGACGCCAGTTTACGGCAACATGACTGGCTTGGGTCACTCGTTCTCCTTCACCTACGATCCCAGCAAGCCCAGCCAAAACGCCAACAACATCGCCTATGTGACTGCTGGCACCGTTGTTGTGTCCGAGACTTCCGGTAGTGCCCGCGTGGTCCCCCAAACCGTCAACGCGGTTATCACGGGCGCACCGACGATCACAACCAACTCCATCTTCCTCGTTCTGGATGGAAGCAAGTCGACAGGTGGGGCGTTGGGCTACAACCAAATCGGGGGCAACCTCCGCTACACTTGGACTTCCGACGCTGGCATTGCCCTCATCACGCCGAACCAGAACCAGACACTTGCGATTATCGGTGCTGGTCCTGGAGTCTACGGGCTTACTCTAACCGTGGAAAATGAACTGGGCGAGGTAAACACGACCACAGCCAAGCTGGTATACAAGCCGTAGTTGGCAGACTTCAGCGACCAAAGCCGCCTTGGTACCTAACTCGGCGGCTTTTCCACCTTACCTGTCGCGCCTCAAACGCAGGATCGCTTCGGAGATTGATTCGGGCTTGGTTCCGGTCAACTCCTCCACATCGGTGGTGGCACGGGCGAACTCCTGAGCCTCCACAGCGTGGTAAAGGGACGTCATCCCAGTGATCATTCCCTCATTGCAACCCTCGGCTCGGCAGATATCGCCGTATTCCTCGTCCGTGATGGATGCGAACGGAATTGTGACGCCAGCGGCGGTGGAGATTTCAGCTGCGACTTCGGGCATCGAAAGGGATGCCGGACCTGTGAAATCTAGTATTTCGCCGTCCAAGTCGTTCCGGTGCGCGGTCGCCGCCAACGCGTTCGAGACGTCGGCCTTGGCAACATAGGCAACGCATCCGTTCCGCACCGGGTAAGGCAGCCTCCCCATTCTGACAAGGTCTGGAAGCCAATCCGCCAGAGGATCGGCATACAAACTCATCCGGGCGATTGTCCATTTCATGCCTGACCGTTGTGTCGCGTCTTCCGCAAAAACAAAGAAGGGGGTCATCAGGAACCGGCTTTCTTTGCCCCCTGACTGGATTGAAAGGAAAACCACGCGGCGCACGCCCGCCGCTTTGGCTGCATTGAGGGCGTTTTGGTGCTCCACGCAGCGCGGTTTGGGCGCGGACATGGTTGGGATCAACACCAATGTCTCAATGCCCCGGAATGCTTCGACCATGCCGGGTGTGTCGTTGTAATCCGCAGCGCGGGCATTGGCTCCTGCCGCCAGCATCCATTCCAGATTCGACGGATTGCGGGCACCGCCGACAATTTCCGGTGCTGGCACGCCCTGCCGCATCAAAGCCTCGACTGTTCCGCGTCCCACGCCACCGCCCGCAGCCATAATGAAGATCATTCCGTCACTCCCCTCTCTAGTATCGTAGGACCCAAACGAAGAACGAGCGGCGTACGGGGTTGAACCGGTACACCGCTCGTTGGATTTGGGCCGGACCGAAACTATGGTTGGTAGATGATGGTTACAGTCGAGCTCGAGGTTTCGCCCAAGCCATTGCGAACATTGAGTGTTACCGTGTACTGCCCAGGGCCGCCGCCGATTAGAGCCAGAGTCTGGTTCTGGTACGGAGTGATGAGTCCGATACCCCAGGAAGGCGTGGTCCACGTGTACTGCAGATCGCCACCGACTTGGGCATAGCTGAGCGACGAGCCGGTCGAGGCCGAACCGTCCAGAACAATTACCGGGGACTTGGTGGTGATCGTCGGGCCACCCTTCACAACCGCACCGATGGAGGGGAACACCAGCGTGCCGGGTGCCTTTGCCGCATACAGCAATCCGAGGCCGACGCTGTCGGAGACGACGTCGCGGATGACCGGGGTCGGATCCGTCGTATAGCCGAACGAGAAGTAGTATGGGGCACCCTGGGGGTTGCCGAAGATCGGATAACCATCGACAATCACACCAGCAATCGAAACGGAAGGACGCGGACGGCAGGACGTATAAACTTTATCGACTTCGACCGTTAAATATGAAAACCGGATCGCTAGGAAGTTCGTGCTGGCCGCAGTCGGGACGGGAGCGCCCGGATTCACCAGAAACAGGTGGTTTACCAACAGGTTGGTTGTGGAGTCGAACTCAATTCGCGACCGAACTTCCTTCTGTCCTGAGAAGATCTGGCCAACAACGGCGTCCGGGATGTTCGGCGTGTTTGTGCTCAAGATGGCGGTGACGTCGACCGCGTGTTCGATCACGAAGCTCTTGATGCCCGGGGGCTGGGCGTCACATGTTTGAACCTGTGCAGCCAGGGGAAGCGCACAAGCAGCTACTGCCAGCGCTCGGAGGGAGTAGGTGGTGAGATTTTTGAGAATCATGTTTGGGTCCTGGCGAGGATTTAACCCCCGCAATCTTCCACACAATAACACAACAATTTTGACAGTCAAATTTTGGCGTGACGCCAGGCTTTCAGAAACGTTTTCGCGGGAAGGCTTGGATGAGTTTGAACCCGGAAAATGCCACCATCCCAAAGAACAACAGGAAACTCGACAGAATCACCACCAAGCGCCTGTGGGGCGGAAGTTCCGTTGCCACCACATCCGCATTCGGATTTAGGTCGGTGGCGACGTCCAGCGTCACCGTCACCGGCTTTCCCCCCGCGGAGTTCTTGATCACCACAGCGTATTGACCGCGCTCCTCCACAATCCTGCGGAATGCGCCCTTCGCCCCCTCCGGGGTAAATGCGAGCGTTGAGTGCTCCCTGTCCCGGCTGAACAATCGGAATTCGCTCATGGGGAGGAGTTCGGCATGGACAGTCGCGTCACCTCTCAGGACTTCGAACCTGCAATCCACCTGTGTGGGGACTTGGCGAACGGTGAACGGCACCCAGCGGTAGTCACCGGGTGCCAGTTGGAACGGTTTTGGGGCGGAAGTCTGCGTCGATTGGGCGATCAAGAGCGCCAACAGGAGCGTCATTGCCGGTGCACGACCTTGCCCCCGACCACTGTCAGCGTCACGCGGTCCTTCCAGATGTCGGCCTCGGGCATCGTCATCGGGTCCTGCTCCAGCATGATGAAATCCGCCAGCTTGCCCACCTCAATCGAGCCCTTGCGCGATTCCTCGAAAGCTGCGTAGGCACCGTCCAGAGTCCAGCTGCGCAGTGCCTCCTCTCGCGACATCCGTTGGTCGGGGAACCATCCGCCGGGAGGGTTGCCCGCGTGGTCGCGCCGGGTGATGGCCGAATAGAGGCCCCACAGCGGATTCGGATCCTCCACCGGAAAATCCGAGCCGTCCGCGATCCGCTCGCCCAGCTTGAGGAACGTCTGCCAAGCGTAGGCACCCTTGATCCGCTCTGGACCGATGCGGTCTGCAGCCCACGGCATGTCGCTGGTGGCGTGGGTGGCCTGGATCGAGGCGATCACCGAGTATTTCTTGAACAACGCGAAGTCCGCCGGGGCTACGATCTGTGCGTGCTCGATGCGGAACCTCTTGTCGTTGGCACCCTTCAGCGCATCGCCGTAGGCTTCGAGCGCGGCCCGGTTGGCGGCGTCGCCGATGGCGTGGGTATTGACTTGGAAACCTGTTGCGACGGCCTTTTCGGCAACCGCGCGGATCGAGGCCCGGTCCATGCGCAGCAGGCCGCGGTTGACGCCGTCGTCGGAGTAGGGATCGAGCATGGCCGCGCCGCGCGACCCGAGCGCGCCGTCGCCTACCAGCTTGATGCTGCGCACGGTGAGCATGTCGCCGATCTCGGGGCCCTTTGCGAGCCATTGGTCCAGATGCGGCCCCGGACCGGCCAGCATGGCGTACACGCGGATCGGCAATTGGCCCTGTTGTATCAAAGACTTGTATGCCGCGATGTCATCTGCGTCCACGCCCGCGTCATGCACCGAGGTCATGCCGAGCTTCGCGCACGCGGTCAGGGCTTTCAGGATGCGCCGCTCCACCTGCTCCGGCGTCGCTGCCGGAATCTTGCGCTCGACGAGCCGGCGCGCCGTGTCCACCAGGACTCCTGTCGGCTTTCCGGCGGCATCGCGGATGATCTTGCCGCCTGCGGGCTCCTGCGTGGCCGGGTTGAGATCGGCGATTTCCATGGCCTTCTTGTTCACCCAGACCGCGTGGCCGTCCACCCGCACCAGCGCAACCGGATTGTTCGGGGCGGCGGCGGAGATGCCGTCGGCATTCGGAAATTGCTTGGACGGGAACAGGTTTTGGTCCCAAGCCCGACCCTGTATCCATTCACCCGGCTTGGCTTGGGCGGCTGCCGCGCGAACCTTGTCCGCGATTTCGGCCTCGGAGCGGATGCCGCGCAGGTCGATGGTTTCGAGCGCCGTGCCCAAGCCCCGAACGTGTCCATGGGAATCGATCAGGCCGGGGAGCACCGCCGAGCCGTGGGCATCGATCACCGTGGTCGACGGGCCGATCCACTTCTGCACGTCGTCGCCGACGGAGGCGATCTTGCCCTGGCGCACCGCGATGGCCTTGGCATTGGGCTGCGCGGGGTTCACGGTGTGGACTTTGGCGTTGACAACCACCATGTCGGCAACTTGTCCAAAAGCCGAGCCGACAAAACAAAGCCAGAGAAGCGATATGGTTGCGGAGCGCATGAGTCTTGGTCCCTTGTAGGGTATTATCGCGTGTTGGCGGTTTTGTGCCGCATCGGATTATGAAAGTACTTGTAACAGGGGCGCAGGGCTGCATCGGGTCCTGGGTTGTGAAGCGTTTGATCGACCGGGGCTGTGATGTCGTCACCTTCGATGTGAATGACTCGCTCGCCCGTTTCGAGATGATTTCTGGCCATGCGGCGTCCGCAGGTTTGACCCGCCGGACCGGGCGCATCGAGGACACGGCGACCGTAAAGCAATTGGTGAAGGACGAAGGGATCACCCACATCGTCCACTTGGCGGCCGTTCTGATGCCGTTTTGCCAGAAAAATCCGGTGGAGGGCGGCCTCATCGACGTCATCGGTACCTTGAATGTGTTCGAAGCTGCCCGCGATGCCGGCCGCGAAGTGCGAATCGTCTATGCCAGTTCCTCCGCCGTCTGGGGGCCCACCGACGAGTACGGCGACGGACTTCTCACAGAGGACATGCCGCCAAAGCCCGCCACCCACTACGGTGTTTTCAAGGCCGCCAACGAAGGCAACGCGCGCAATTTCTTCAGCTCGGACGGGATCTCCAGCATCGGGCTCCGGCCCTGGACCGTGTTCGGCCCGGGCCGCGATTTTGGACTGACAGCTGATCCCACTCTGGCGATGAAGGCGGTCGCGCGCCGCGAGCCCTTCCAAATCCGTCTAAGCGGGTTCATGGACCTACAGTACGTCCAGGACGTGGCCGATATCTTTATTCAATGTCTGTTGAGTCCAGTATCAGGTGCCCATGTTTTCAATCTGCGGGGCGAGGTGGTCGAAATGGAGCAACTGCGCGGGATGCTGGAGGAGATTCGCCCCGACGCGGCCGGCATGATCACCGTAGCCGGTCCGCAGGTTCCGGTGGCCTATAAAATGAGCGACGCGGCCCTTGTCGCGACGGTCGGCGAGATTCCGCGCACGCCGCTGCGCCAGGCCATCATGGAAACGATCGAGAAATTCGAGAGTTTGGGGTAGACACAAACATGGCATTCGATCTCGCCGATTCCCTGGTGGCAGCCTTCGCGACCAACAACCGCATCAACCTCTATCTGGTCCGAAACCTGCCCCCGGAGGCTTGGCGCGCCCGGACGCCCGACGGCAAGGGCCGCAATCCGGCGGCAATCATGGCACACATCCACAATGTGCGCCTGATGTGGCTGAAGGCTGTGGATAAGAATGCCGTGTTGCCTGCCAAGCTGGAAGGGGATGATTTTGTGCCGGATGACGCGCTTGCGGCACTCGATGCCAGTTGGCTGGCGCTGGAAACTGTGATTCGTCACTCTCTGGCGGCTGACGGCAAGATCAAGGGCTTCAAGCCCGATGTTGCCAGTTTCGTCGGCTATCTGATCGCCCACGACGCCCACCACCGGGGCCAAATCACGATGCTGGCGAGGTTGTCGGGGTATCCGGTGTCGAAGAGCGCCAATTTTGGAATATGGGAGTGGGGTACGCGATAATCGGGACAGTGCACATGGCGCGACTTGTTTTCCGATTGTTGGTGGCCCTGACCCTGATCGCGATGTTCCTCATTGGTCGCACGGGAGGCCGCATGGACCCCTTTGCCTTCCTGCCCTTCTACTACTGGTTTCTGGCGTCCGTTTTCGTGTTCGGCGGATTTGGACTCTGGGCGGCAGTAAAGGCGTTGCGCGAGCCGCAAAATCGGCGCGCGCTGCTGTTCGACGTGATGATCGCCGCGATTTGGGTGCCGTACTGGTTCGGGAACCTCCGCTAGAGCCGGTTTCGCAGTTCCTTCGAGTAGTTCGACAGCAGCGCCGATTTCTCCGCGATCCACCTGAGCCCTGATGCTGCTTGGCTCTCGGCTCCCGACAGCGCCTCGTCCAGTGCGCCGGGTCCTCCGGGAATGGTCCGCGACTGTACGAACACCCTCGGGTCCAACGCCAGCAACAGGCGTTCTCGGGGTGTTTGCAATTTCTTGCCATGCACGGTTTCCGCGAGTTCCATCGTCGCGTTTGCCATCGACTCCACCGAATACCGTCCCTGAAGCGATTTCACCGCGGCTGAGACAAGATGGTGCGCCTCCCGGAAACTCATGCCCTCCTCGCGAACCAGCGTGTCGGCCAATTCGGTCACCGTCAGGAAGTCGGCCCCGGCCAACTCGGCCATCCTCGGCGTGTTGAATTCGCAATCGGCCACAATTCCCGCCAGCAGCTTCAAGGCCCGCAGGGCGTTCGCAGTCATGGTGAAAACCAAGGGCTGGATGTCGTCCTCGGAATCGTTGATGTCGCCGAACGGGGTGTTGTGTACGCAGGTGAAGACCCCCTGCGCCTCGGCCAACGCGCGGCTGGCGAGGATGCGGGTATGTTCCAGCGGTACCGGGTTGCGTTTCTGCGGCATGATGCTGGAGATTTGCACCCAAGCGTCATTCAAGCGGAGGAAACCCAGCGTCGGATTGCACCACAAGAGCAGATCCTGGACGAACTTGCCCAGATTCGACATCGCGGTGGCGGTTGCCCCGGCCAGTTCCGTCAGGTAGTCGGTTGCCGCAATCGCGCCGTAGGAGTTCAGCTGCAGCCCCTCGAATCCCAGCAATTCCCCAATGTAGTGCCGGTCAATGGGAAATGCCGTGGTTGTGATCGCGCAGGCACCCAAAGGACAGCGGTTGATGGTGGCAAATGCCGCTTGCAGCCGGATTTCATCCCGCCCCAGCACTTCTGCGTAGGCCATCAAATAATGGCCAAGTGTAGTTGGCTGTGCCGGCTGGGTATGGGTGTAGGCCGGCATCAGCGTGTCCGCGTGCTTGCGGGCAAGCCCTAAAAGAACAATGCGGAGGCCCGAAACCGACTTCACGATCTCCAGCGCATCAATGCGGAGCCGCATCCGGTAAAGCGCAATGCAGATGTCGTTCCTGCTGCGCGCCGTATGCATCCGGCCCGTTTCCGGTCCGCCGAGCTCCTCCAAGCGGGACTCGATGTAGAAAAACAAATCCTCGTATTTGCCCGTGAACGAGGCGGAACTGAGTTCCCCGCGGTCCAAGGCATCCAAGGCGGAAAGGCAAATCTCCGCCGACTCCCTCGGGATGATGCCCTGTCGGGCAAGCATCCGGGTATGGGCGTAGTGAACTTCCAGCAGCGCCTCCAGAAAGAGGCGCTGCGCGTCGCGAAAGTTGTGCGAAAGAACCGTTTCCGCGTAGACGGGGGCAGGGAACTGGTCTGGCAACTACCAGTCCACCCGGAGGCCGAGCTGCACGATGCGGCTCTCAAGCACGGTCGAAGTGGGCGACTTGAAGGTCGGGATCACCGCGTTGCCCTGCGAATCCACCGTCAATGTGCCGTTGTAGCCGGTAATGTTCTTGTGGTTGAAGATGTTGTTGACTTCGGCGAAGAACTTCGGCTTCAGGTGTTCGTGCCACGTGAACAACGTACGGGTATAGCGCGAATCGAACTGGTAGACGGCGGCACCGCGGCCAAGATTGCGTGCCATGAACAGCGGCCGGCTGGTGGCCAGCGTGTCGTTGTTCAGATTGCGGTTCGAGGTGTAGTTGAATTGGTCGCCGGAGGAGACGTTTGCCAGGAACGTGATCTGGTTGTCGTTCGCGAGGTGGCGCAGCACCGCGTTGGCGGGTTTGAACGTCGGCTGGATGAAAAAGCTGCCGGTCAGGGCCGAGGGGCGGTTTGCCGTTGCGCTGCCACGGTCGCGGCGGCGGTTGGTCGGGTCCTCGATCGCCACGTTCTGCTCGAAGCTGTTGGCATCGGGCGCATCGCTGATCGAGTGCGACCAGGTGTAGGAGATGCTGGACTGGAAGCCCTGCGCGAACTGGTGCTTGTAGTGGGTCACCAAGGCCTCGTAGTCGGCGTTGGCACCGATGTCCTGCAGCGTGATGTTGCCGAACTGCGGGTACACCCGCGAGGAAACCGACGTCGAGAACACCGGACGGCCGTCGGCCAGATAGCTGGTCGGGTTGGTCAGGTTCAAGTTGCGGAGATAGCCTTGGTTGCGCGCTCCGGTGTGGACGAAACCCGCAGTCAGGCTGTCGTTCTTACCCAACTGGCGCTCGATCTGGAAGTTCGCGTTGATGGTGTAGGCGTTCTTGAAGTTGGGCGTCACGGCTGTGATGGCCGGAGTCACCGGGGCGGCTCCGGCGATCACAGCGAGTACTGCCGGGAACGCGGGCGCGCCTGCAGAACTCGGAGAGACGCTGGCGACGAACGAGCGGGTGGAACCATCATTATTCAATGCGTTGTACCACAGATTGGTCGCCGGTGCCTCATAGAACATGCCGATATTGGCGCGGACCACGGTCTTGGCATCCAACGACCACGCCAAGCCGACACGCGGGGCGAAGTTGCCGCCAGGGGTGCGGAAGTGCTGCGTCCACGCAAACGGCGCGTTCGCCTCTCCGGGAGGGCCCGCAAAGCGGTCGTAGCGGACACCGTAGTTCAACGTCAGATTCGGGCGCAGCTTCCAGGAATCCTGAATGAAGAAGTCTTGGAAAAGCGACTTGTAGTGGGTGCCCGGCGTGCCCAAGACGGTGGCGTATGTACTGTAGGCTTTCGGGTTCACGCCGTTCTTGGCGTTCAGATACGACGCGATATCCGCGAAAGTGTATCGGCTGTAGACGTTGCCGACCTGGTTGTCGTTGATCGCCTGGAAGCCGTAACCCCCCTTGAACGTGTGGCTCCCGTGGATCCAAGTAAGGTTGTCGCTGACGCTGGGGATCTTTTCGGCGAAATGGTCGCCAATCGCGCTGGAGCCGTTGAACGTCGCAACGCCGGTAATCACGATCTGGACGCCGGTGGCTGTGATCGGGTCTGCGATGTGCGCCTCATTCCGGTAGGGGTCGGATGCGCGGAGTTCGTTCAGCAGGTTCGGTGTGAATGTGGAGAGCAACTGGAAACCGGCAATGTGGGCCCGGTCGCGGAAATCGCCCGCCACATCGAGCGCGTTCTTGCCGCCCACGGCGGTGTTGAACGGGTACTCGTTGCGGAAGTAGTTGTAGCGGATGAATGCCTGGTGCTTCTGGCTGATGATCCAGTCCAACCGGAAGTTGAGGAATTGCGCATGCTGGACAGCCGGCGCGGTTGCTAGCAGCGATGACGCCAAGCCGATCTGGGCCGCCTGCCCGGGGTCGATCGTATTGGGGCTGGGCAGACCGCGGTCCAAGTGCTCGTAGCCGCCGAAGATGAAGAGCTTATCCTTGATGATTGCGCCGGAGCCGTTGACCGCGACATCTTTCAGGGTCAGGTTCGGCTTGGGCTGGCTGAGGGCAAGGAGCGTGGGCCGGGCATTCGCATCCACGGGCCGACCGATGTAGTAGAACTCGGAGTGTGCGTTGTTCGAGCCGGAATT
>CAIYDY010000421.1 GCA_903925015.1 uncultured Acidobacteriia bacterium | reverse complement strand
GATCGCGGCTGACTTGCCGCGCCCTGCCTACAAAGCCCCCATCTACGTTGCGGGGTTTAGCTGGACCGGTTTCTACGTCGGCATCAACGGCGGCTACTGGCCTGCCCCGATCGAGTGGTCCGGTGGGCATGTTAGTTTAAGGTTGGGTGCGGTGCCAGCGTGAGCGCGTCCGGCGTAGCTGGCCCGGATTGCGGAGCCGGGCGCGCGGGCATGAAGACCTCCGGTGCGGGCGGTCGGTAGCCGAGCGAAGAGTGCGGGCGAACGGTGTTGTAATGCCGTCTCCAGCTCTCGATGATCACCTTGGCCTCTTGCAGCGTGTAAAAAATTTCACCGTTGAGCAGTTCGTCGCGGAGCTTCGAGTTGAAGCTTTCACAGTAGCCGTTCTCCCATGGACTGCCTGGCTCGATGTAGGCGGTCTTGGTTCCAACGGCTGCAATCCACTCGCGGAGGGCCTTGGCGACGAACTCCGGGCCATTGTCGGAACGAATGTGCCCAGGGATTCCGCGCAGGATGAACAGGTCCGAGAGCACGTCGATCACATCGGTCGATCTGAGCTTTCGGTTCACTCGGATCGTCAAGCATTCCCGCGTGAACTCGTCGATGATGTTGAGCATGCGATACTTCTTTCCATCATGGGTGCGATCCTCGACGAAGTCGTAGGACCAGACATGGTTGGGATATTCCGGCCGCAGCCGGATGCACGATCCGTCATTGAGCCAGAGCCGGCCTCTCTTCGGCTGCTTCTGCGGAACCTTCAGCCCCTCCCGCCGCCAGATCCGCTCGACCCGTTTGACGTTCACCACCCAGCCGGCATCCCGCAGCATGGCTGCGATCCGCCGATAGCCATAACGGCCGTACTGGGTGGCGAGCGCGATGATGCAGGCGGTCAGGGCCGCTTCATCATTCGGGATCGTCGGAACCTTGCGCTGTGTGGATCGATGCTGACCAAGAACCCGGCACGCAAGGCGCTCTGAGACACCGTGCTTGGCAACGACATGATCCACGCCGGCGCGGCGGCGGGCGGGGCTTACCAGTTTCCCGAGGCGGCCTCCTTGAGGATCAACTTCTCCAGCGTCAGATCAGAGACGGCGCGCCGCAACTGCTTGTTCTCCGATTCCAGCTCCTTCAGCCGCTTGACCTGGTCGCCCTTCAGCCCACCGTATTCCGAGCGCCAGCGATAGTACGTTACTTCCGTCACACCTATCGTCCGAACCGCTTCTGCGACCGGCCGCCCCTGCGAGGTCAGCACGTCAACCTGCCGCAGCTTCGTGACGATCTCTTCAGCCGTGTGTCTCTTCCTTGGCATTCTTCAGTCCTCCATCAGGCCATAAGCCATACATCAGGGAGGACCACTTCTCAGGGGGCAGACCAGCAGCCGTCCGCCTTTCTTTTTCGAGAAAGGCCAGAGGATCGAATTTCGCAAAACCAGCCATAGCTCTAACCCTTAATGATCCGCCAAGCGTCGCGACGACGTTGACCTCCGATGGTAGCGCCACCGGTTACCTGATGAAGCCAACCATGATCTCCAAGAATGTTTACGAGCTTGGTGGCTGTGGCCTTATCTCGGATTGCATTGGGGCCGTTCTGATAAATGTCGGGCAGTGATATTGCGGCTTCGCTCCAACATCCTAGTAGCCAACTCAACAGTTTTTGTGCCAGCAGAAGGTCGGCACTGATGCGACCGGCCTCAAATAGACGCAGTGCCTCGCCGGCATAATGTTGCGCGAGCGATATTCCAGCG
>CAIYDY010000420.1 GCA_903925015.1 uncultured Acidobacteriia bacterium | reverse complement strand
TTTGTGTTCTTTGCTCAAACCGATACCGTTTCAGGGGGCAACTCGATCATGCTGAGCAGGCCCTGGCCCATCGACGCCGACGCGGCGTCCGGCCTCAAGTACGCGATCCTGAACTGGCCGGGATATCTGGTGCGCGGTTGGAAGCGACCAGACGGAACGGTGGGCCGCAACGCGATTGGCATTTCCTCGTGCGAAAGCAACACCCGCATTTACCACGGCGACATCTTCACCGGGGCACAGGGCGTGCAAACTGGCCAAGCCGTCTCCTCACAGGCATACACCTGGCTCTCCGAGTACGGCCCGAACTACTACGACGAAGTACTGGCCCACTATGCCGGCTATCTCCGGTCCGGATATAGCTTGTTCCAGGACAATGCCCGAATGGTTGGCGACTACTGGGCCACCGCGCCGGACTTCGACGAAGGTTGGACCGGAGTGATGCCGCGCCACGTCGGAGCCACCGGCATGGTTGCCGCTGCGGTACTCGACGGCAGAACCAAGAACTGGCCGACGATTCGAAACCTTGCCAACGGCGCAATCGCGGCAGTGTACAGCGGAGGAGCAATACTGCCAACTTGCGATGCCGACACCCGCGAATCGGCCTACGGGCTCTCCTGGATCGCGCTTGCTGCGATGTTCGATCCAAACGACACGGGCGATCCAAACACTCCAAACCAGAAGTCGTACTGGCAAGCCCAGTTGACCAAGGCGCTTGCCAGGGACCAGGGCTGCAAGGGCCCCAATAATGAGTTCCCGCAGGCAAGTTGGCCGGGAGGCCCGAGTTTTGCCCTCACCCAGGGCAGCGCAACCGCCAAAGGCTCGGGAATCCCGCAGGCCATGTGCCCTGTTGTGTCATCCGGCACAATCAGTGTGACCAGCGGAGTGCAATTTGCAAGTGGTACCGGGATTGTCCAGAACGCGAAGATAGTCGTAATGGGAAAGAGGTCTGGAATGCCATACCTGTTTTACTCCCGGTTCACAGCAACTTCAGCCTCCAGCGCGACGCTGTTCTCGCCCTACGATGGCGATTCGGGAACCTACCCATTCCAAATCGAGTCCGATTATGGATGGCTGGCCTTCGCGGCCGATGGCAGCGACCACGCGAATATGAACGTGCTTTACGCCTGCCATTGGATCGATGCGAATACCATTCAGCTCGACCGGCCATGGCAGGCGGCAACGGGCACGTACACCTCCGCCCGCGGCACTGAAGTCGGTTACGGCGAGCAACCCTTCATTCTGGGAATCAAAACTCTTGCGATGAAATACGCCTCGCAGGGTGCAACCGGAGCGACAGCGACCGGTTATGCCGGATTGGCTGCGGGAACCGCAAACTGGATCATGACGACGGGTTTCGATCCGGCAACCGGTGGATTGAACTACTTCCGCGGTCTCGGCGGTTGCGAGCCCAAACTCAACCCGAGATTGAATTGCACCTACGCCACTGACGACGCATCCAAATCAGCAGCGCGCACGCTGAACGGAGAAGCACAGAACGCGGTTCGAGTTGCTTACGAGACGAATCCCACGGCCGCGAACAAGTCTTTTGGCGACCAGTTTTACGGAGCGCAATGGGGCAAACTGGGTGGCCCCTACTCGGACGTAGTCTACCTTTCCGCGCTGGAAAACGACGCCACATGGAACTACAAGTGGCTGGGATTTCTTTTCGGCATCGGCATGGCGCACCAGTGGCCGGCCGTTCGGCTGGGTGGGGTGATGCCTGCGGCGATCGTAACCAAGCAGGTTGCGGTCAAACTGACGGGCAGTGCGACCGCAGCCCAAGTATTGGTTACGCAGCCCTCAGGGGCAACGCAAACCTTTGCTTGCTCCGGCACCACATGCCAGTTCACTGCGGATGCAAGGCAGGGGGCCCATTGGTATCAGGTACAGTACCTGAACGCGAGCAAGGCCGTGTTCTCGTCCGACAAGGCCGTGCTGATCGAAACCCGCTAGTTTCGGGGAAAACTGTTAGGGTGACAGGATTCTCCGTCTTGGGCCGGCTGCGGAACCTCCCCGCAACCGGCCCGTTTTATTCGGGGACGGCATTCATAAAACAAAACGTTACAGTTTTGGTACATGCCGGACACGTCGCGACAACGCGGTTGGTGCAAAAATGAAAGGAGTGCGGAAGACTTCCAGCATCGCCTGCCTGATTGGGTTGATCGTGATTGGGTTGATGCCTGCTGCTTCGGCACTTGCCGGGGACAGCCGCAAGGACCCCAATGAGATCGGCAGCCGCAACGTCTCCAAGGGCGTCAACCTCTACAGCATCGAACGGGAGATGGCCCTCGGCAAGCAACTGGCCCTCGAGGTTGAAAAGCAGGCGAAGGTGATTGAAGACCCGATCATCGCCGAATACCTGAACCGGCTTGGGCAAAATCTGGTCCGGCATTCGGACGTGACTTTCCCCGTATCATTCAAGATGATCGAATCCGAGGAGATCAATGCGTTCACGCTCCCCGGCGGCTTTATATTCGTCAACAGCGCGATTCTGAAGCTGTCCGACAACGAGGCGGAACTCGCATCCGTCCTGGCGCATGAATTGGGCCACGCCGCAGCCAGACATGCCACACGGCAGGCCACGCGTGAGCAAGTCATCAATCTGAGCGCAATTCCACTGTCCGTCTTCGGAGGCATTGCGGGATTGGCAGTCCGACAGCTCGCGGGAATCACCGCTCCAATGGCATTCTTCCACTTTTCGAGGGCGTTCGAGTCCGAAGCAGACCAGCTAGGTATCCAATACTTGTGGAAGGCCGGCTACGACCCAAATGCCAGCGTGGATATGTTCGAGCGGGTGGAATCGACCGAGCGGAAGCGACCGGGCGCGGTGTCCAAACTCTTCCGGACGCACCCCCAGACGGCCGAGCGGATCGAGAAGACCCAAAAGGACATCGAACAGCTGCTACCCCAGCGTTCCGAGTACACCGTGAACACGTCCGAATACGAGGATGTGCGCTCGCGGCTGTACGAGATCACCAAGCCAAAGGTGAGCGACAAGGACGCGTCGGTCCCAACGCTCAGCCGGCACTACTCGGTTGACCGCGACTAGCTGGCCGAGCCGAACCCCGTTGCTAGACTAGCAGTTGAAAAGCATGTGCGCCCACAGGTGCAGCCTGCCGCAAAACCTTGCAAGGACAATTTTCTCTTGGACACCACTGCCCTCTACGGAAAACTGACAGAAATCTTCCACGACGTTTTCGACGATGACGACATCGTGGTCTCCTCATCGCTGACAGCCGATGACGTGGATGCTTGGGACAGTCTCAAGCACATCCGATTGATCCTAACGATCGAGAAAGCCTTCAAGATTTCGTTCACCTCCTCGGAAGTGGGCCAACTTAAGAACGTGGGCGATTTAGCCGAACTGATCGCGTCCAAGGCCGTCTAGCCATGTCCGACAACCGTCCAGTCGGGGCACTTGCATGGCTTCCAACACCGCCTGCGGATTTCTCGCGGCGCGTGCGCGCTCTTTTGGACTCGCCCACAGGGCTGGGTCATCAACTTCGCGCGCTGGCAACTTTTGATTTGGACGAGAACCAACTGAACAAGCTTGCGAGCCTGTTGGCAAAAGCGCGGAAGTCCGGCCACAACCTGTCCCCGCTTTTGCGTGTCCGCTTGGGTGTCCTCAGCAACTCGACCCTCGACTTCATCCTGCCCGTACTTGTTGCCACCGCCCTGCGTCATGGAATTGCGCTGGAATGCGTGGTGGCCGGGTACGGACAAATCATGCAGGAGGCACTATCGCCCTCCTCCACGATCAATACGGCCAAGCTGGACTTGGTGCTTCTCGCAAACGACTATCGCGATTTCTCATGGTCGTGCCGACACGGAGACAAGGCTGCTGCCGAGGATTGCGTCACCGCCGTGATGACGCAGCTCGCCGCAATCCGAAATGGACTGCACGCGAATGGACTCCCCGTCTTGTATTGTTCAAAACATTGTCGAACCCGCCGAGGGCCTATTCGGAAGTCTGGACCGATCATTACCCGGAGCGCTGCACGCCCTCATTGGTGAGGCGAACCATCGGCTGGCTTCCGACCTATATGGCTCACCCGACGTTCTACTCGATGTTGCAGGCTTGGCGGCCCAAGTTGGTGTAGCGAACTGGCACTCGCCGCAACAGTGGAATCTTGCCAAGCTTCCATTTTCCGGAACATGGCTTCCGCTTTATGCCGACCATGTCGCGCGGACGATCGCTGCGATCCGGGGCAAGAGCAGACGCTGCCTGGTTCTCGACCTCGACAATACGCTTTGGGGCGGTGTGATCGGCGACGATGGCTTGGAGGGAATAAAACTCGCCCAAGGCGACGCCACGGGAGAGGCCTACTTGAACGTGCAGAGGTACGCCCTCTCCCTCAGGGACCGCGGCATCATTTTGGCTGTCTCCTCAAAAAACAATGACGAAACGGCGCGCGAGCCGTTCCGGAAGCATCCGGAGATGATCCTGAAAGAGGACCACATTGCCGTCTTCCAAGCCAACTGGACAGACAAAGCAACCAATATCAAAGCGATTGCGGACGAGCTGGCACTGGGCCTCGAATCGTTTGTATTCCTGGATGACAATCCAGTGGAACGCGGCATCGTACGTCAGCTATTGCCGCAAGTTGCAGTCCCGGAATTGCCATCGGACCCGGCGCTTTACGTGCGGACGCTCGCCGCTGCCGGGTATTTCGAGTCAGTCGCATTCTCAAAGGAAGACCTGCAACGGGCTGAGTTCTATCAGGACAATGCCCGCCGGGTGGCCCAACTCAAGCAGTTCTCCGATATTGAGAGCTATCTTGACTCGTTGAAGATGAAGATCACATTCCAACCCTTCAACGAGACCGGGCGGACCCGGATCACCCAGCTGATCAACAAGTCCAACCAGTTCAACTTAACAACGCGGCGCTACACCGAGGCGGAGGTCGCAGCAGCGGAAAGCGACGAGTCGTGTTTCACCCTGCAAGTCCGCTTGGCGGATATTTTTGGTGACAACGGGATGATCGGGGTTTTGATTTGCCGTGCCGAGGGTCCCGATTGGAACATCGACACTTGGTTGATGAGTTGTCGTGTCCTCGGCCGACGGGTCGAGAACATGGTTCTGAACGAGGCTCTACGGGCTGCTGAGAAGTATGGGGCCCGCAGGCTCGTCGGAAGGTACATCCCCACCGAGCGAAACCAATTGGTGGAGAAGCACTATGAGAAGTTGGGATTCTCACAGGTCGGCACCGAGGACAATGGCACGACCATTTGGGAGATGGACGCCGCGTATTCCGAAGTACCGCTGGCACCGATGGAAGTCGTCAGGCTAGGATTCCCAGCCCGGTCGGCGGATTAAGGCTCGGATCAACAGCTATGGATACATCGTCCGTCCAATTCCTTGGCTTTACGGCCATCGTTGCGGTCCTCTACAACCTTTTTCGGGCACCGGCGTGGCGACAGACCGTACTTTTCGCGGCAAACGTATTTTTCCTGTCTTCGGTCTCCAAACTTTGGACCGCATACGTTCCGTTGGGGATATTCCTTGCGTTTGGGTATGCCGGGGTCCGGTTGATGAAATCCCGCACTGGCAGAAACATGTTTCCGGCGTTTGCCGTCTTGCTCGTGCTCGTTTTTGTCGCACTGAAGCGGTATGACTTCGTACCACACCAATTTCTAATCCAAGCGCCCTATATCACGCTGGGCCTCTCCTACATCATGTTCCGGGTCCTGCACATGTTGGTGGATGCAAAGGAGGGCAGTCTACCGGATGGCGTGAGTCCGCTAGCCTACCTCAACTACACGCTCAATTTCACGACGCTCGTGGCTGGTCCCATTCAGCTTTATGGCGAATTTGCGGCATCCCGAAAATGTTCCGAACGCAGCATCCTCAATTCCTCCATCGTGCTTCCAGCGTTGGAGAGAATCACGTTCGGTTTCTTCAAGCTGAGGATTCTCTGCCTCGTCTTGACGACTCTCCACAGTTCGGCAGTCCGACAAATGCTGAAGCCACAGGGCTTCGTGGCCGGCACAAAATGGGGTATGATCCTGCTCGTCTCGTACCCAGCCAACTTATACCTGAATTTTTCGGGCTACGTGGATATGGTTATTGGGATCGCCGCCTTGATTGGCATACAACTGCCAGAAAACTTCAACCGTCCATTCTCCGCTACCGGCTACATCGAGTTTTGGAACAAATGGCACATGACCCTTTCGAACTGGCTCAAGACCTACGTGTACACACCGCTGCTGAAAACTTTGATGTATCGGTTTCCCGCCGAAACTTTGGAACCGTACCTTGGAGTGCTGGTATTCTTCGTGACCTTTTTCCTGGTCGGTGCTTGGCACGGAACGACCAGCGAGTTTCTTTTCTTCGGCCTGCTCCAGGGGCTTGGAGTTAGCCTCAATAAGATGACGCAGATCGCAACAGCAAAGAAGCTAGGACGCAAACGGGCGAAGGCACTGGAATCTACATTTCTTTACCGGTCTGTGGCTCGTGGCCTCACCACCACCTATTTCGCACTTACGTTGCTATGGTTCTGGGCTGATTGGCACCGCATCCATCAAATGGTGACGGCAACCGGCACGACCGCATCCGTATCCGCATTGATTTTGGCCTTTGCGGTTGCAACACTGGCGCTGGTTCTCTGGGAGCAACTCCGCGTTTGGGTCCTCGGCCTACAGTTCGAGGGATCTCCATTTGTAGCATGCCGGTCGTTTCGGGCAGGGCTGGCTGCTTACCTGGGCATCATGGCTTGGCTGCTGCTCGGAATTTCCAGTTCGTCGACTCCCGTGATGTACGGGATTTTCTGACCAATGCAGCAGCACATGCTCCCTACCGACATCATTCGTTTCACAGATGAGGATTTGAATCTCTTCGCAGACGCATCGGGGGATTTCAACCCGTTGCACTTGAGTGCCGAATATGCCCGCAGTACTCCATTCGGCGAACGAGTGGTATTTGGTTGCCTTGGAGCGACGGCGGCACTTGGTCGAATTGAGCCGCCCGAAGGGCATACCCCGATCTCCATTGACGCGGAATTCCTTCGCCCTGTATTTCTGGCTGTCGAGTATCGAATCGAAACCAAGACCAAGGGCGAAAGGCGAATCGCGCAGTTGTTTGACGGCACCACACCCGTGCTGTCGGTCTCAGTTCGGTACGCTGCGGTCCAGCATGAATCCGTCCATCAACCAACCCCGGAAACAGAATCCGGCACCCTGAGGGAGCAACCGGTTGCACACCGGGAGGACGAGATTGCCGTCGGAAGCGCCACTTCGGGAATTTATCCGCTGCGGCACTCTGCACTGTCTCGACTGGCCCAGCGCTGGGCGGTGTCCGATCTTTTCCTGGTACGTCTGTTGGCGTGGAGCAGTTACTTGGTCGGCATGGAATCGCCGGGTGAATCGGCACTATTCTCACGCGTGTCATTGAGCATCCTGAGTCCCGCACCGAATTGCAGTCTCCTGTATAACGCGACAGTGGCGAGCGTGGATCCACGGTTTGGGCAAATCGAGCTGGATGTTTCGATTTCGAATGGCGGGACAACGGTCGCTTCGGGTTCCTGCCAAGCTTGTATCCGGCCCGGCATTCCCCAAACCACCGGGATCGATCCAGCCTCGAGCCAAACTGAATCATTGCGGGGGAAGACCGCCGTAATCATAGGTGCAACGCGCGGACTGGGTGCGGCCCTGCGGCAAGCACTGGAGGGGCGTGCCGGAGTGGTTTACAGCATGTCGCGCGGCGGCGATCCGTCAGCCGATCCGTATCTTGAAGTTGGGGACGCACTCGATTCCAGTGCAATTCGCCGACTACGGGATCGCGTACTTGAGGAACAGGGCAAGTTGGATTTCCTGGTTTGCAACGCCTTCCCCGCGATCCTGCCATTGCGGATGGAACCAAACACTGCGGACAGGATTGCAGAGTACATCCACACTGCGGTCGCGCTTACATTGAATCCGATGGCGGAGTTCCTAGATGCCTTGAACCGATCCGGTGGCTGCCTGATCGTAATATCATCGTCAGCTGTCGACAGTCCAGTCCGCGAATGGCCGCATTATATTGCAGCGAAACAGGCTATCGAGGGGTTGGGGCAAGTGGCTGCACTACAATACCGCAAGGTTTCAACGCTGATTGTAAGACCGCCAAAGTTATTGACGGCCATGACAAACACGCCGCTCGGTCGCATTGATGCCTCTGATCCCGCAGACATGGCACGGCGGATCGCGGATCGATTGGAACAACCGATGGCGGCCGGGAAAACGGAGATCCTGGATGCCTAAGGCAAATCAGCGCGTTGCCGCAACGGAACTATCCCGGATTTCCGGAGCTTTTCGACGATGGCCACTCCGATGAGACGATTGGCCGGTGGGGCCACATGGAAGTGGTCAAAATATAGGTCGTCTCCTATGCCATCGAACACATCCGCAAGGCTGAAAAGGTTCGGACGCCCGGCCCCGAACACCAAGTCATAGGACTTGGTATACAGTTCCACGATTCCCGGAGTGGACTCCCTCTGCATCTCGCGGAGAAGGCGTTCCGCCGGTGCAAGGGGTTTGTTTCCAGTCCAAATACTGGGTGACCAAAAACCGGCTATCTTAAAGTCGTACTCTTTGGAAAGTGCCCTGAGGAGCCTCCAGTTCCCCTCATACGTCGAATAGACCGTTTTGGCCAGGCCATCCCAGTTTTTTTGGACCAATGGCTTGGACCCGATCCTGGGCGCATTCTGCTTGCCGACTGAATCAAGAATCTCCATGATCGCCGATGCCGCCCGGTAAGTGTTCGTTTTCCTAAGATAGGCAAACCCCGTTTGCAGTGCCTTTCCGTCCATAAATACGGAACGGACTTGGGGGAGCTCAAGGTGGCTGTCCAATGCACCATACTGGAAAACTGTGCCGACATCATTGGAACCACCATAGACAATCACTAAATCGGGATGTTCCCCGCGCTTCAGCATTAGCTCGACCTCAATAATTCCCTGGGTAGTACTCCAGCCTTCCTGGCCGAGGTTTAATACACAAACCGGGCCCATGGATCGGGCATACTCGCTGGAAACTATTGAAGGAATCGCATCGCTGTCGCGTGCTCCGGTTCCCCACAACGTGGACGGACCAAACATCCAGATTTTGGGCGCATGCTCGTTGCAACTGGGGTTGAGCGTGCGCCGCCTCCCCTCGCCGTCAATTTGAATGTAACGCCCGTGGAAGGGCGCCCGACGCCAAACCACATAGGGGTGATACTCCTTCGTGGCCGAACTGTAAACTTCCTCCCAGTAGTCGACTGCCCATGGTTGATTGGTAAAAAAACTATGGCGGGCCATTGGATCGACGGATTTCGCGAGGCTGAGATATAGCCACGACAGACCCTCTGTCAAAACCGCGAGACTAGCCAGAATGGCGATGAAAATCGAAATCTGCGCGATAGCCCGGGACGAACTTCCAAACGCTCCAACACTCTCCCTTGGGGATGAATCCAGCATATGTAAATTTTCAGTATAAATGGGTCCCGGATTGCGGAGAGCCTACTTGTTCAGCACCTCATCGAGATTCATCAACTGGCTCGCCAGCATCGTGAGAGCTGCATAGTCCGCCTGTCTCAATGCCGGATCAGCCTTGCGCTCACCCTGCGCGAGGAACTTCTTTGCGTCGTCCTCGTGTGACGAATAGTAGGTGCGGAACTTGTCATAGGATTTCTTCGCGATTGCCTTTTCCCTCAGTGCAAGGGGGCGCGTCATGAGGCGCAGCGTGATCATGTCCAGTTCCTCGTCAAAATTCGGCGTCTGCTGCATGGCCCGGCCCGCCAGTTCCCGCGCAGCCTCCACAAACTGGATGTCATTCATGGTGACCAGCGCCTGCAACGGAGTGTCCGTCCGCTCCCGGCGCATGGTGCACTGCTCCCGCGTGGGAGCGTTGAAAATTTCCATCGCAGCCGGGGGAGCGCTACGCTTCCAAAACGTGTAGACCGACCGACGGTAGAGCCCGTCGCCGACATCGGGCTTGTAGAAGCGCGTATTTGAGCCAACCATGGCAACTGACTCCCAAACGCCCTCGGGTTGGTACGGCTTCACGCTCGGGCCGCCAATTTGGGGCGACAACAGGCCGCTGGCGGCCAAGGAGTAATCGCGAACCATCTCGCCATCCATCCGGAAGCGCGGGGCTCGGCTGAGGAAACGGTCCTCCGGGTCCTTCTCCAACTTGGCAGGGGTAACGGCGGACGACTGCCGGTAGGTTGCCGACATGAGGATTTGCTTGTAGACGCGTTTCATGTCCCAGCCGTGGTCTCGGAAATCCACGGCC
>CAIYDY010000419.1 GCA_903925015.1 uncultured Acidobacteriia bacterium | reverse complement strand
AGGTTTGAATCAGGCTGCGGAAAATTTCTCTCCATGCTTAAAAATTAACATTAGAGCTGGCCTGTGTCAACAACTTTCGTGCCCGTTACAATGTAGGAAGTGTCAAAACTGATCAAGGTAACGTTCCTCCCCGCCAACGAAACGTTTGAATTCGAAGAAGGTAAGCTGCCTTACCGGGACCACGGTCTACCCGGCTCGCTGCTGGATATAGCCATGAATTTCGGCTTTCACTTGGAGCATGCCTGCGGTGGAAGCTGCGCCTGCACTACGTGCCACGTGGTTGCCAAGCAGGGCGTCAACAATCTTTCCGAGGCCGAGGATGACGAATTGGACCGTGTCGAGCAGGCCGCCGACTTCCAACTGAACTCGCGACTGGGTTGCCAAGCCGTTGTGACTGGAGACGTTACGGTGTACATTCCCGAGTGGAACCGCAATTACGTTAGCGAGGGCCACTAGGCTCCAGCCATGAGCGAACTAGCCCGTATCGGCGTGGCCATTGATTCGGACTTGCTGGCCAAGTTCGACCAGTTGATCGCCGATCGGGGCTATACGAACCGCTCCGAAGCCTTCCGGGATTTGATCCGGGAGGAGTTGGTGGAGAAATCCTGGGAATCCGTCGACGCCGAGGTTGTGGGTACCGTGACGCTGGTGTACGACCACCACGTGAGAATGCTAGGCGAAAAGCTGACGGACTTGCAGCATGACCACCACAAGAACATCCTTTCAACGATCCATGTGCACTTGGACCACGACAACTGTTTGGAGGTTCTGATCGTCAAGGGGCAGGCCGGGGCTGTTCAAAAAATCGCCGGTGCACTGATCAGTACGAAGGGCGTGAAGCACGGGCGGCTTACGATTACCACTACTGGGGCTGGGCTATAGCGTCCAAGCGCTTGGTTTCGCCGTAGGTAAACATGATCCGACCCAGCGCCGTGATGTTGGTGAAGGTTGCCAAAATCCACAGGACCGGGGCCATGTGGTTGAACAATGCTCCAATTACTACTAGGACGACGCGTTCCGGACGCTCCATAAAGCCCACTTTGCATTTGGGGATGGTGTTTTCGGCACGGGCGCGAGTGTAGCTCACCATCACGGTCCCGGTCATGGCAATGGCCGTCACGACGATGTAGAGGAAGCGGTTGATCGAGGCGTAGTAAACCAGAAGTCCGATCAGAACACCCAAGTCCGAATAGCGGTCGAGAGCCGAGTCGAGGAATCCACCGAATCGGCTGACACGGTTGGTGAGGCGCGCGACACGACCGTCCAGCATGTCGAACAGGCCTGCGAAGATGACGATCAGGCCCGCATTGAAGAAGTTTCCGATGGCAAATTGAGCGGCAGCCCAGATATTGATGCCGAGGCCTACCGACGTGAGGATGTTGGGATGTACGCGCATCGCCGCCAGCACAGAGACAATGGCATCTATGATGCGACCGACGGAGCGGCCGATTCCGGTGGATAGCGTCATGGATCCTTTGTTGGGTTGCGGCTACTCGCCCTTGGTCAAGTCGTGGATGGTGATGAGTTCGAGGATCTCCAACTCGCGGGCTCCGCCTGGAACGACCAGCTTGACCGTGTCACCCACTTCTTTTCCCAACATGCACTTGCCGATGGGTGAACTGGTGGAAACACGTCCATTGGGGGCATCGGCCTCCTCGCTGGTCACCAAGTAGTAGGTGAGGGTTTCGTCCTTGGTGAGATCCAATACCACCACGCGGGAGCCCAAGCCCACTTTGCCACGAGGAATCTTGGTGAGATCGATCATGGAGATCTCGCCCAACCGCTTCTGCAACTGGCCGAGGCGGGCGTTCACGAAGCCTTGGCGTTCCTTGGCCGCATGGTACTCCGCGTTTTCGCTGAGGTCGCCGTGGGCGCGTGCCTTGAGGATTTCCTTCGGCAACTCGTTGCGCAGTTCGTACTGCAGTACGGTGATTTCGTCTTCGAGTTTTTTCTTGATGTCCAGCATGTACGGGGACGCACCCCAACTCGCTATTATAGCGACTTCACGTGGGTTGGCGGGCGGATTTCAATTTGGTTAAGGTGGCCGCCGGTTTAGGCAGAGAACGGGAATGCGTCTTCGAAGTACTCGATTACCTCTCCGCTAATGGCAGCGACATCAAAGCGCACTTTGGAGGGATCGGCGTCCGCGCGGCGGACGTAGCTGCGGGCGGTGCGGCGGAGAGCGATGATCTTGTCGGGGTCGATGGCACGTTCGGGGGCACTGGGGGAGTCCGCAGCGCGGGTTTTGACTTCGATGAAGACCAGCGTGTCGCCCTTCCAAGCCACCAGGTCGATCTCGCCGCCGCCGCCCGGGGGCCGCCAGTTCCGAGCAACTACGGTGTAGCCGTTGCGGCGGAGGTAGCGGTGGGCGAGGTCCTCACCGTGCCGTCCGAGGTTTCCGTGGATGCGGTAACGGATTCTGTCGGCGAGGGTGTAGAGGGGGGCTAACGGGTTCACCGCATTGGCCTCCGTGGTGCCACAGGGGGGCCGATGGGCGAGAATTCGAACTCCATCACCTTGCCGCGAACGACGTAGCACAGGTAGAACTCCCAGAACTTGCGGAACCGCGTGAAGCGGTTCACCAGGAACTCGAATCCCAGATATCGCCACAGCGCGAGCAGCTTCACTCGCACTTTCACCTGCTGGAACTTGGCCGCCGTGTAGTAGCCAAAGCCGCCATCATCGGGGCCAAAATAGCGGAACGAAAAGCTGTTTAGGTGGTGCTTGTGGGTGGGGTCACAGAAGGAGCTGTAGTCGGTGTAGTGTGGGGTCTCGATGCGGATGATGCAGCCGGGCTTTACCAGCCGGTGGAACTCCTCCATGGTCCGCACAACATCTGTTAGGTGCTCGATGACATGGATCGCGCGCAGACCGTCGAAGGTGCGGTCGGCGAAGGGATACGGGAACTTGTCGAGGTCGCAGACAACATCTGCGGCACTTGCGGTGTTGAGGTCGATCCCAATGGAGCCCGGCGTCTTCTTGATGCCGCAGCCGACGTCCAAAATCACCGCGTGGACGCCCCGGCTTCCATTACGCTGTGCTTCTGGCCGAAGGAGAAGTAGATCCCCAGGCCGATTGCGAGCCAGACGAAAAATCGAACCCAAGTTTCGAGCGGGAGCGCCAACATCAGGATTAGGCAGAAGATGATCGAGAGGATGGGAACCACGGGGCACCAAGGGACTCGGAAACCGCGGGGGCGGTCGGGCTGGGTCTTGCGCATCACCAGAACGCCCGCCGATACAACGATGAAGGCGAACAGGGTACCGATGTTCGAGAGGTCGGCGAAGGTGCCGATGTCCCAGATGCCAGCCGGAATTCCCACGAACAAGCCCGCGATCCAAGTGCTGATGTGCGGTGTGCGGAACTTGGGATGGACTTTCGAGAAGATCTTGGGCAGCAGCCCATCGCGCGACATGGCGAACCATACGCGTGCCTGGCCGTACTGGAAAACCATCAGGGAGGAAATCATGCCGACCAGCGCACCTACGTTCACCCACCCCCGGATCTTGTTCATGCCCAGAGCCTTCAGAGCATCGGCGACCGGAGCGGCGCTGCCCAGCGTTTTCCATGGGGCAATGCCGGTCAGAACCAGCGCCACCGACACGTAGAGCACAGTGCAGATGAGCAGGGTGCCAATGATGCCGAAGGGGACGTCGCGCTGGGGATTCTTACATTCCTCGGCGGCGGTGGAGACCGAATCAAAACCGATATAGCTGAAGAAGACGATAGCGGCCCCTGTCAACATGCCGGAGAAGCCGTTGGGAAGGAAGGGGTGCCAGTTGGCGACGTTGACGGCTTTGCCGGCACCAATGATGAAGATCAGGATGGCAGCGATCTTGATTACTACCATCACATTGTTGGTTTGGGCGCTTTCACGGACGCCGCGCACCAGAACCCACGTCAACAGCATGAGGATCACAAGCGCGGAAACATTGAACGTACTACCGCTATAGGCCCCGTCGACAATCGGCGGTGCGGCGAAGGCTTTGGGGATGTGGATGTGGAAGACGCCGTCCAGAAGGTCGTTGAAGTATGCCGAGAAGCCGACCGCCACCGCCATATTGGAGACGGCGTACTCCAGAATCAGGTCCCAGCCTATAATCCAAGCGAAGATCTCGCCCAGCGTCGCATAGGCGTAGGTATATGCGCTCCCCGCGATGGGAATCATCGAGGCGAGTTCGGCGTAGCAGAGCGCGGCAAATGCGCAGACAAAAGCGGTTACCAGAAAGGAAAGCGAAATTCCCGGGCCCGCCCCCAAGCGACCGATCGTCGACACCGCGTTTCCCCCATTGAGGAGCAGGTCGAGCACCGGGGCGTTGAAGATGGACTTGAACTGAAGATTCTGTCCGGCAGCCGCCGTACCTGTGAGGATAAAGATGCCGGAGCCGATGACGGCTCCGACACCGAACGCGGTTAGGCTCCACGGTCCAAGCGTCTTGTGGAGACGCTTGCCCGGTTCTTCCGACTCCGCAATTAGCGCGTCGATTCCACGGGTCCGCAGGAGCCTGTTCACGTTTTTCAGCTCTAGCGCTTGCGGGTCTGGCCCTTGGCCATGACCTTGACCTTCTTCTTGTTGGAGCCGCGGGCTTCGCTGGCCGGACGGGGCGTCACGGCGGGGGCTTCCTTGCGGGCTGCGCGCTTTGCCTGCTTGCGTTCTACGGGGTTTTCAATCGTCTTCGTATTCATCGTTCAAAAAGTACTTTCATGTCAGGCCCTTTTGAGGCCCGCGTATTTTTCCACCAGCTTTTTCAGGCCGTGACGGGCAAAGCTGACTACCAGCTTGGCGTCGTCGCCCTCGCCTTCGCGTCGGACGATTGTGCCCGTCCCATATTTGGGGTGTTCTACCACTGTACCTGTTTTTGCAGGGGTTTTGCTAGGGGGGGGAGCCTGCGGAAGGACAGTTTTCGGCTTTACGGGCGGAATTAGGGATGGCGGAGGGTTCCATGGGGCTTGGTCTGCCCCTCCGAAGAGGCCCTGCTGCGTCGGGCGGGCCGATTGCGCTGGAGCGGACACCGTTGGACGGGGGGGAGCCGGCGGAGCTGCAACCGGTCGATCCCGCTGGATCACCGGAACTTCAGCGGCTGGAGCGTCGTCCCAGGGCATGGTTTCAGCCGACCGTTGCTGCGGGGTTGCCGGCGGACGCACAGGTGCCGAAACAGCTGCGGACGTTGGCGCCGAGCCACGGGGTTTCATTACCGGACTGCTCCATGCCGGTTGCGCCGGTTTCACCGGTGCGGCAGGTGGCCGCTGGTAGGGATTCGCGGGCCGGTTCGGGGTCGTGGGGGGAACACGGTCCTTGAAGAAGTTCTTGACGTTGTCTACGGAATTGTAGGTCTTGCCGGTGAACAGATTCTTGCGCGCGTCCTGGCGGACCTGGTAGCGCTCCGAGGTCAGGTCTACGCCGGTCCCGGTGAACTCCTGGTCGTCCGAGTCGTCCGCTCCCATCTTGATCAGCAGGTTGTCGGGGATCTCGCTCAAGAAGCGGGATTTCATGGAACGCTCCAGCTCCCCGCCACCAAATCGCCGCCGGGCCTTGGCCCACGTCAGGATCAAGCGCTTTTCGGCACGTGTCATGCCGACGTAGCAGAGACGCCGCTCCTCCTCCATGGCGGGCTCGCTCAGCAGGGATCGGCTGTGGGGGAACAGGCCCTCTTCCATTCCGCAGACGAACACCACGGGGAACTCCAATCCCTTGGCGTTGTGCATGGTCATCAGCGTGATGGTGGAGGCCTCGTCGAGCCCGTCGGAATCGGCCACCAGCGCCGCGTGGTCCAGGAAGTCGGTCACGGTCTCGCCGCGCTCCACACCTTCGGCCGCCGCGTTCATCAATTCGTCCAAGTTCTCGATTTTGCCGAGCGCTTCCGGCGTGCCTTCCTGCTCCAGCATGCGCCGGTAGCCGGTGCGCTCGTCGATGAAGGCGAGGGCGTCGCGCAGGTTCAGGGTCTGCACGGCTTCGGCCAGATCCTGGATCAGATGCCGGAAGGCCAGGACGGCCGAATGCGCGCGGCTGCCGAGCTTGTTCTCGGCCAGAAGTTTCTCAATCGCCTCCCACATCGAGAGGCCGTTGGCCTGGGCGAAGGCGTCGGCCTGTTCCAGCGTCGTCTTGCCGATGCCGCGCGCCGGGACGTTGATGATGCGGGCGAGGGCGATGGAATCGCTTTGCTGGGTGGCCAGTTTCAGATAGGCCACCATGTCCTTGACCTCGGCGCGCTGGTAGTAGCTGAAGCCGCCGACGATGGTGTACTTCCGTCCGTAGCGCCGGAATGCCTCTTCGAGCTGCCGGGACTGGGAGTTGGTGCGGTACAGGATCGCGATCCGGCGGGTGGGGTACTGCCTCAGGATCTTGTCGGTGGTGTCGGCGATGTACAGCGCCTCGTTTTCGGCGTCGTGGGCCGTGTAGAGGGTGATTTCGTCGCCTTCATCGGCATCTGTCCACAGCGTCTTGCCCTTGCGTTCGAGGTTGTTTGCAACCACGGCGCCTGACGCGGCGAGGATGGTCTTCGTGGAGCGGTAGTTCTGCTCCAGACGGATGGTCTTGCAGCGGGGGTAGTCCTTCTCGAAATCGAGGATGTTGCGGATGTCGGCTCCGCGCCAGCTGTAGATCGATTGGTCCTCGTCGCCGACCACGCACACATTGTCGTGGGTCTGGGTGAGCAGGCGCATCAACTCGTACTGGCTGCGGTTGGTGTCCTGGTACTCGTCGATCATGATGTGCGTCAGGCGGCGGTTCCAGCTGTCGCGGGTGGCGGCGTCGTGGTAGAGCAGTCGGACGGATTCGAGGAGGAGGTCGTCGAAATCGAGGGCGTTGGCTTGGCGGAGGGCACCCTGGTATTCGTCATAGACGGCGGCGATCTTGGCCATTTTCGGATCGGCCGACTTCTTGTAGAGGTCTTCGGGCGTTTCCTTTTGGGATTTGGCGGCGGAAATGGCCGATTGGGTGGCGCGGTGGGGCAGCTGCTTGTCGTCGAGGCCCATGCGCTTGTAGGCGGCCTTGATGATGGAGAGCTGGTCGTCGGCGTCGTAGATGTTGAACTGGGTGGTGAAACCGGGGCGGATGTTGGAAAGGGCCGCGCCATCGCGCCGGAGGAGGCGGACGCAGAACGAGTGGAAGGTGGCGACGAGGGGGTCGGCGGGGAGGGAGAAATCTGCCAAGTGCTTCTTGACGCGCTCGCGCATTTCGCCCGCGGCCTTGTTCGTGAAGGTGACGGCCATGACTCCACCGGGGTACATGCCCTTGGCGGTGATCAGGTGGGCGATGCGGTTGGTGATGACCTTGGTCTTGCCGGACCCTGCACCTGCCAGGATGAGGACGGGGCCTTCGGTGGTTGAGACTGCTTCGCGTTGCGGGGGGTTGAGGCCGGAGAGGAAATCCACTAAGTTCTAGTTTCGCATCCCTGCACCCAATTCATTCCAAGTCTTGTGCCCCGCACAAGGTGTAGCTACAATTAGGTTGTGCATGTTGAATTCGACCCAGCGAAGAACCTGCACAACATCAAGACCCGCGGATTGTCCTTCGAACTTGTGCAGCGCCTTGACTGGGAGACCGCTTTGGCAATTGAAGACACGAGGCAGGACTACGGTGAGCGAAGATTCCGCGTGCTGGGGATGATCGACGGGTTGATGTATGCCTTGGTGATTACGCCGCGTTCGGGAGGCATGAGGATCATCAGTCTCAGGCGGGCCAACTTGAAGGAACGGAGGCATTATGCGGAAACAGTCGACAAAGCCTGATCGTGAAAATCCGGAATGGAGTTCGGAGGACTTCGCGGTGGCGCGACCCGCGGTCGAGGTGCTGCCAGCCGAATTGACGGCAGTCTTGCCCGTGCAGCGCGGGAAACGTGGTCCCCAAGTGGAACCGACGAAGCAATTGGTGAGCCTACGAATCGACTTGGATGTCCTGACGCGCTTTCGGGCGACAGGTGCCGGATGGCAGACACGAATCAACGAGGCGTTGAAACAGGCGGTGGGCAATCTGAGCTGAAAGGGGCCAGTGCGGACGAATTTTTGCCATTCATGGCGGATCAGTCTACCGGTTTTCGGAGCGCAACGCCATCCACTCCAATTCCAACTTGGTGTCAATGACGGAAATCTCAGCCGTGGTCAACGTAACCGAGTCTAGATCCTTACCGATGCGCCGCATGGCTAGGCAGAATCCGATCAAAGCGCCAGCAGGCAGAATGAGTACGAGTTCTACATGTTCAGCAAGGTTAAGATTTGGTATAAACGTCGCATCCAATATTGGTAGTGAGGCCATAAAAAATATAAGACCGCAACAACTGCCGATTCCGACTCCGTTCGTAACCACGGCAGTCGGAAACTCCAGGGCGTCCCTCTTGGCTTGAAGCGCATTGGCGATCCGAAGCGCTCTAGCCGCATTTCGCCGCCTCCCGTTTTCGGCCAACTCGCGCTCAGCCTTCGCCCACTCGCTGCGCAGAAATGTCTGGATCTCAGGCATCTCGCAGGTCCGGGTCCGACATCGATTCAACAAGAAAGGCTCGGCGGGCATTCAACGAACGCAGTGTGCCATAGCAACGACGAATCCAAGGTAATGCCAACTCCCTCGCGACTCCGGAACGAATCCCGTATCGGGCCGCCTCGTAGTACACGCGCGGGTCGGGGCGCAGTGACTGGAGCTCCGACTGGATCATCTGGAACGAATCCTTGAGGCGTTCCGTGGCGCTGTACTTTCGTCCATCGTCGAACAAACCGCGAACCGAGTAGAAGTGGCCGCACCTGCCCAACAATGCGTGGAAATTATCGAGAGTGCTCTGGAGGGAGTCCTGGCAATTGGGCCATGGTTGGCGGTTTACGTCGGCACGGGCATTCGAAAATGCCGTGATCGTCTCATCATGCTGAATGATGTCATGGAGGCGTTCCAGTCCGGCACCCGGTAGACCGCGCAAGTAGTCCAGATGCGCCAAATATCGGGCCGTGCGGACATAGTGTGGCGAATATGCCGGCCCGAGCGCCTTCTCAAAGTGACTATAGGCGGCGGCGATGTCGCCACTATGCATGTGCGCCAAGTAGCCAAGCTGAAAATGGGCGTCGAACGAGAATTCTTCATGCGTCGCGGCTCGGCCAAACAGGAGAATTGCCTCATCGAGCATGGCTCCGGCCTTGCCCCTGTCATTCTCGTTCAGTGCCCCGCGCGCGAGCGTCATGGCGTCCGAATAGATGCCCGAGGCCGCATAGCGCGCGCGTGCAGCAGCCGCCACCGCTTCGCGCCGGGCAAGCTCCCGCCGGAACGCCTCCTTGTCGACAAGACAGGAAAGGATGTCATTGAGGATGGCCTGCGTACCCAATGCGTCCAAGTGAACTTGGTAAAAGCCCCCATGGAGGGTACTGTCGATTCTTCCCAGCCCCTCCGCCACGCCCGTGAAGCCCGCGACGATCACGTCTTGGAGCTCATCCAGCCGGGTTGCGATGTTATCGAGTGAGGCTGATTGGCGTCGGAGCATCTCGGTGAGAGTCTCCTTGATTTGCGCCTGACTTGAGTTAGCCAAATAAAGGGCATGCTCCACCTCGATACGGTGGATGTGTTTCCGTTGCGCCGAAGGCCGCAACCAGTAGGAGATCAGCGAGCTTGGTGGTGCTTGCTCCATGCGCCCTCAGAGTATACCAATCGCCCCCAAGTTCGTGCATTGTTCGCGACACACGATCAGCATCGGTGTCGGCATGCGCCAGAATGGGGGCGTTTTCAATCTCGACGCTACCGGAAATCCGCCATCAGTGCTTCCAGGGCCGACGACCCTGGGCACAGTTTGGAAAACGGCAGCGTTGCCAGCGGTTCCGCCGGGGTGTTGTTCATCTCGTGCATTTCCGGGACGCCTTCCTCGGCGAACAGGACGCCGGTTACGACCTCGCCCTGGTGGGTGCGGAGGTAGTCGATGGCGGCCATGCGGTCGGTGACGTCGTAACCTTCCGGCACCTTGGTGAAGCGGAGGGAACTACCGTCGTGCATCTGGATGGTGGTGGCTCCGACGGGTCCGATTTCGCCCACAATCTCATTGGCGAAGGGCACGAAGTCGGATTCGGTGGCGACGTGGTGCTTGCCGCGGGTGTGCTTGTAGCTCTTGGTGGAGCCTTCGTGGTCGTTGAAGGTCACGCAGGGCGAAATCACGTCCACGATGGCGAAGCCGCGGTGGGCGAGACCGGCCTTGAGGATCGGGACCAGCTGGGCCTTGTCGCCGGAGAAGCTGCGGGCGACGAATGTCGCGCCGAGCGTGAGGGCCAGTTGGATCGGGTCGATGGGGGCCATCTTGTTGGCCTCACCCTTCTTGCTCTTCGAGCCGACGTCCGACGAGGCTGAGAACTGTCCCTTGGTCAATCCATAGACGCCATTGTTCTCAATCACATACAGCATGTTGAGGTTGCGGCGGATGGCGTGGCAGAGGTGGCCGATGCCGATGGAGAGGGAATCGCCGTCGCCGGAAACACCCAAATAGGTGAGCTGGCGGTTGGCGGCGTTGGCACCGGTGGCAATGGCCGGCATGCGTCCGTGGGCCGAGTTGAAGCCGTGGGCACCGCCGACGAAATAGGTCGGGGTCTTGGAGGAGCAGCCGATGCCGCTCAACTTTGCCAGCATGTGGGGGGGCGTCGAGAGTTCCCAAAGGGCCCGGATGATGGCGGCGGTGATGGAATCGTGGCCGCAGCCGGCGCAGAGGGTGGACATCGAGCCCTCGTAGTCGCGGATCGTGAGGCCCAAATTGTTGCGCACCAAGCTTGGGTGCGTCACGAGGGGTTTAACGATAGATGGCATTGAGTTCCTCCAGTTGGGCAGTTACGGCGTCGATTACGTGCTTGGCGCTCAGCGGGAAGCCGCTGTAGATGAGGATGGGGCGGATTTTGTCCTTCGCGACCGGGGTCTCCAGCATCAGCATGGAGCAGAGTTGGCCGTCGCGGTTCTGTTCCACCACGTAGCAATAATCGTGCGAGGCGAGGAATTCCTCCACATCGGCGTGGAACGGAAACGCCCGGATGCGCATGAAGTCCATGGGGCGGCCCATGTCGGCGAGGATGTCGAGGGCTTCGCGGACGGCCGGATCGCAGCCACCGATGGTTATCATGCCCACTTTGGCGCTTTCGCCTTGTTCGTTCAAGCGGCGCTCGATGATCGGAGCCGGGACCCAACCGGCGGCCTCCTTGTGTTTCTTGAGGAGGCGGTCCATGACTTCGGCGTACTCGTCCGGGATTTCGGTGTATCCGCCGAACTTGTTGTGGCCGGATCCGCGCGTGAAAAACGCACCCTTTTCGTGCACGCCGGGCAGGGTGCGGGCGGCGATGGAGGTGCCCTCCTCGGGGAGGTAGCGGTTGAACTTCTTGATCTTCTCGAGCTGGTCGGCTGTGAGCACCTTGCCCCGGTCGGGCGTGTAGGCGTCGTCCCAGGTGAATTTGGGTGTGACCCAGTCGTTCATGCCGATGTCGAGGTCGGACATGAGGAAGACGGGGGTCTGGAAGCGCTCGGCCAAGTCAAAGCATTTCGGTGCGAAGTGGAAGCACTCGTTGGGGTTGGCCGGGATCAGCAGGATGTGCTTGGTGTCGCCGTGGGATGCGTAGGCGCATTCGAGCAGGTCGGCCTGCTGGGTACGCGTTGGCATGCCGGTGGAGGGGCCGACGCGCTGGACATCGACAACCACAGCGGGGATTTCGGCGTAGTACGCCAAGCCCAGAAGTTCATTCATCAGCGAGACGCCGGGGCCCGCGGTGGAGGTGAAGGCGCGGGCTCCGTTCCAGGAGGCACCGATGACCATGCCGATGGCGGCCAGTTCGTCCTCCGCTTGGAGGATGGCGAAGTTGTTGACACCGGTTTCGGGGTCTTTGCGGTACTGTTCGCAGAATTCCTTGAAGCCGTCCATCACGGACGTGGCCGGGGTGATCGGGTACCATGCCGCAACGGTCGCACCGCCGTAAACGCAGCCGAGCGCGGTGGCGGTGTTGCCGTCAATGAGGATCTTGTCGTCATTGGCGTGCATGGTCTTGAGGTGGAATTCGAGCGGGTAGGTGAAGTTGTTCTTGATGAAATCCGCACCGAGCTTGAGCGCCTTCTTGTTGGATTCGCGCATGGCCTTTTTCTTGCCATACTTTTCCTCCAAGAGCTGTTCGACCACGGCGGCGTCGATGTTGAGAAGTTCGATCAGCGCGCCGGCGGTGGCGATGTTCTTCATCAGGATGCGCTCGCGCGGAGCTGCGAAGGCCTCGTTGCACATGCGGGCGAGGGGTATGCCGATGTAGTGGATGTCGTCCCGGATGAGTTCGTCGTCGAGGGGCCAGGAGGAATCGTACAGCAGGAATCCACCGTCGCGAACTTCGGCGACGTCGCGCTTGTATGTCTGCGCATTCATGGCAACGATGAGGTCGTAGTCGAGGGCGCGCGCTGTGTAGCCCTTGGGATTGACGCGGATTTCGTACCACGTCGGCAGGCCTTGGATGTTGGACGGGAACAGGTTCTTGCCGGAGACGGGGACTCCCATCCGGAAAATGGCCTGCATGATGAGGCCGTTGGCGCTGGCTGAACCCGTCCCGTTGACGTTGGCGAGTTTGATTGCGAAATCGTTGATGCGGCTTGGCATGGTTCTACTTGACGGGGTCCTAGTTGGCATGGCTCTAACGCACCACGCTTGCTTGTTGAATTGCGCCGTCGAGGGTGGGCGTACCGGCGTAGGAAATGAGCAACTGGAATTTCTGCATATCCCACGCGGCGGTGGGGCAGCGCTCGGCGCAGAGACCGCAGTGGACGCAGACATCCTCGTCCTTGACCATCAGGCGCGAGGTCTGGGGCAGGGGACTGGAGGCATACAGGGCTTGGTCCTTGTTTACTGCGGGTGCGGAGAGCTTGGTGCGGAGTTGTTCTTCAGGAGCGTCCGGGGTGATGGTGAGGCACTGGACGGGGCAGATGTCGATGCAGGCGTCGCACTCGATGCACAGTTTGGCTGTGAAGGCTGTTTCGACGTCGCAGTTGAGGCAGCGCTGGACTTCGCGGGCGATCTGGTCGGCGGTGAAGCCGAGTTCCACTTCGACGTGGAGGTTTTCGAAACGCTCCACCAGATCGACGTGCTTCATCTTCTGGCGTGCGGCCTTCTCGTAGTCGTTCGAGTAGCTCCACTCGCTGATGCCCATTTTCTGGCTGACGAGGTTCATGCCCCAAGCCGGGCGGTCGGTGACGGGCTTGGACTGGCAGTGGCGGTCGATGGAGATGGCGGCCTGGTGGCCGTGTTCGACTGCCCAGATGATGTTGTTGGGACCCCATGCGGCGTCCCCGCCGAAGAATACCCTGGGGTTGGTGGACTGGTGGGTGGTCTTGTCCACCACGGGCATGTCCCATTTGCCGAATTCGATGCCGAGGTCGCGCTCGATCCACGGGAAGGCATTTTCCTGTCCGATGGCGAGGATGACGTCGTCGCAGGGCAGGATGACGGAGTCGATGACGGTGGAACGCTTGGCTTCGGCGTCCCATTCGAGGCGCTCGAACTCCATGCCTGTCAGCTTGCCGTCCTCCACGACAAAGCGCTTTGGCGCGTGGTTGATGACGATGTCGATCTGTTCCTCTTCGGCGTCCTCAAGCTCCCAGGGCGACGCCTTGAAGAACTGGCGGGGACGGCGGGCCATTACCTTGACATTCTTGCCGCCAAGGCGGCGGGCGGAGCGGCAGCAGTCCATGGCGGTGTTGCCGACGCCGATGATCAGAACGTTTTCGCCGATCTTGTCGATGTGGCCGAAGGCTAGGGAGCCGAGCCAGTCGATGCCGATGTGGATGTTCGGGGTGGAAGTGCCGTCGGCCTGGTAGCGGCCGGGGAGGTCGAGATCCTTGCCTCGCGGGGCTCCGCTGCCGACGAAGATGGCGTCGTAGTCCTCGGCGAGCAATGCCTTGAGGCTGGTTACGGGCGAGTTGTAGCGGATGTCGACGCCCATGTCGAGGATGGCGCTGGTTTCTTCGGCAAGCACCTGTTCGGGCAGGCGGAAGGACGGGATGTTGGTGCGCATCAGGCCGCCCGGCTTGTCGAACTTTTCGAACATGGTGACCGAGTAGCCGTGGGGCATCAGGTCATTGGCAACGGTGAGCGAGGCCGGACCGGCTCCGATGCAGGCGACGCGCTTGCCGTTCTTGACGGCCGGGGCCTTGGGCAGCCGCTCGGCGATGTCGCCGTGGTGGTCTGCTGCGACGCGCTTGAGGCGGCAGATTGCGACGGGCTTTTCCAGCTCGGGGCCGCCGGCGAGGGAGGGGAGTCGTCCGCGGCGGCAGGCCGGTTCGCACGGACGGTCGCAGGTGCGTCCCAGGATTGCCGGGAAGACGTTGGACTCCCGGTTGAGCATGTAGGCGTCGCCGTAGCGGCCCTGCGCGATCAGTCGGATGTATTCGGGGACGTTGGTGTGGGCGGGGCATGCCCACTGGCAATCGACGACTTTATGGTAGTACGCCGGATTGCCGGTGTCGGAAGGGTTCATTCACTCGTTCCTTGGAGGTAGCCGGAGGGGTCTGGACGGGCAGAGCGCCGGGTTCAAATCAAACAACGTATTGTATCGAACGTGTTGCGATACACGGGGGCCGCGGCGGTTATGATGGGAACACATGGCTGTCGATGATTCCCTGCTGAACGAAATTGTTCGCCGTGTCTTGACGGTTGCAAGGCCCGTCAAGATTATCCTGTTCGGTTCCGCTGCGACAGGCCAAATGACGCGCGATAGCGACATTGACTTGCTCGTCGTTGACAGTAAGCCGAAACATGCACTCCATGAAGTGGTCGAGATCCGTAAGGCCATTGGCAACGTGGATTACCCTGTGGATGTCCTGATCATTGCATCGGAACGATTCGAAGCCACGAAGAGCTTGGTCGGAGGCATCGCGTTTCCGGCGCATAAGTACGGGCGGGTCATTTATGAAGCCGCGTGACGCGGAGATCCGCAGCTTGGTTGCCCAGTGGCTGCAGAAGGCGGACTTGGACTACAAGACTGTCATCCAGCTGTGCGCCGAGGCTGGCTTTGGCGATATCGTCGCGTTTCACGCTCAACAGGCTGTCGAAAAGTATCTGAAGGCGCTGCTTACGCGGCATCAGGTTGAGTTTCCCAAGACCCACGAGTTGGAGCGATTGGTGGAATTGGTCGCCTCGGTTGAGCCAGAAGTCGCTCTCGCAGGGGCAGACGCGATATGGTTGAGCCGGTTCGGCGTCGAAATCCGCTATCCTGGCGACCGACCTGAAACGCTTCCGGGCGACGAGGACCGATTTCTGGAATTGGCCAAAACTGTCCGTGACGCGGTAATGACTGTGCTCGATCCGTACTTGGTGCTCGTTGGCGAAGCTGCCGACCAGTCCTGAAAGCATCAAAGGGTCCAAGACAGGGTCCAGGACGATGCTGCCCTGGACCCCTTTGTACCACTATTCGATTCCTTGGCTGGAGGTTCGCGGAGGCAGGATGCGGAGGAGATCCTCGCGCGTCAGTTTCCACTGGTCCCGGCTCTGACGCCAGCGGGTCAGCATCGGGCGGTAGAGGTAGAGCCGGAGGGTGTGCGAGTTCAGTTTGCCCTCCGTGATGCCCAGTTCGGCCCAGCCACCCCGGTTCTTGGTTAAGTATCTGGTGAAGACCATGTGGTCGATTTCGTGGTTGCCGTCGAAGCCGCTGAACTGGAGCGCCCGGCGCGGAATTCCGGTGCAGTCCACGCCGGAGCGGACGGCTAGGGCGAGGGCCCGGAACATGTCCAGGATGTCTTGCACTTCGGTGCAGACTGCCTCGCTGATCTCGGGCATCATATCGAAAACTTTCGAGTAGGCTCCGGTGAAGCCATTGTAAAGAATCTCGGCCCGTTTGGCGTGGCTCTCGGCGTTTTCGCGGTCCAGAAGTTCGAGGATTCGGAATTGGTTTTGCAGGATCTGGCGTTCGGTGTTCGACATTCGTTTTCTCCCTGTCGGCGGGCGTTATGCTCCGGCCGACACCGAGACTAGCGGAGCCACCCTGCCGTTTCGAACCACTGGATTTGCAAGTGATTGAAAAGAAGAAGAATTTTGGCCAAAAATAGTTGTGACCGATTGCTGGGCCGACTTCTGAGGACTCGCGCAAGTCACGCCGCCAGAAGCGGCTGAACGGGTGGTTCCTCCAATCCTTTGAGGAACCGCGGACGACTTGGCCGCGAACCGGTTCCTCCCTCACTTGGAGCCGTGCCACGCGCGGCCCGTCCGCTTTGGCGCCGCGTCCGGCGGCTCTTGCGCTTCTAGAGATCCGAGATGTATCCCAGTTTGCCGGAGCTATCCCCCCAAGTTTCCGCCGGCACTCCCCTGCGGTCCAACTTGGCGGGGCTTCTCCAGAGATGTTCGCGCCCCAAGAGATGCCGGTGCTGGTGGCGTTGTCCCTTCGGTATGCCGGCGATGGTGCCCTGTTCGTCGCAATGTGGTGAGGTCCGAGGGGTGGGCATGATCGGCTGACTCTGGGCGGCGGTGGCGGGGCGGGGGCGGGAATCGT
>CAIYDY010000418.1 GCA_903925015.1 uncultured Acidobacteriia bacterium | reverse complement strand
GGCGGCGACCTGCATTTCGGCTGGCGGCGGCGGGGTCACAACTTCGGACAGGACGGCATCCTCACCGCTGGGCTGGACGGCCGCAACGGGGGCGCGGCGCATTTCCAGGAATACCGGGGCATCCTTTTCCACAGGCAGTTCGGCCACTTCAACCGGAACTGCTGCCGGGGTGTAGAGCACGGGGGTGTTGGTTTCCTTGGCAATCAACATGGCTTTTTCCTTGGGGTAAACGAATTCCTCGCCCCAATTGCGGCCAGGATAGAACCAGGCGCGAAGGGCTTCCGGCTGGCCGGCGGGGCGCTCGCGGAAGGTGATGGTTGTCTTGTCGGTGGCCTGGAGGCGGTAGTTCGGGATGGCCAGGATTGTTGCGTAGACCACGTTCTCTTCCTTGTTGAAGATCTGCACAATGTGGCGGTCCGACTGGGAATCGAGGATCTTGAAGACATATGTGCCGGCGGGCAGCACGCCCCAGCCCTTCAGGTGGACACCTGGGATTTCCACGGGACCGCTAAAGGTGATTACGGTTTTGCGGTTCCATTCGTCCGCCATCGCGGGGATGGCTGCGCCCATCAGTGCCAGACAAACTGCCGTCGTCACTGTATTTGATCGTTTCATTTCTTTTTTCCTTTGTCCAGGTCTGGTGTTCCTGGTGCCGGGCCTGCCTTCCGTCCGGTGGGTGGCCGGCGGGCCCTTGCGAATTCGGTAAGCGCATGCCGAGGGCCCAAGGCTGTAAATGGGGCTTAGCGGCATATGTTGCAGCACCGGGACCGTTGGTGCGCCGGGACAGGAGGCCGGTTGAAGCGACCCTGGACAGCCGTTTGACCCGATTCGGTCAGCGTCTCGGTCAGCATCAGCGCTGCAACCGGAAGCTGGTCACATCTCCCCACATGCCAACGGCTTGCAGGACCCAAACACATACCGCGACGACCACGACGATGTTCAGAATCGACTTGATGCTGCCAGCCATTGGGACATAGCGGTTCACCAGGTAGAGGGCGACGCCGACCACGATCAGAAAAACGACAACGTTCAGTAGAGGCATTTTTGTTACTCCTGGAAATGGATGAGGCAAGCGTCGGTCCAAACGAAACAACGAAAACATGCGACCGTATTTGGTCATTCCTGCACTTGTGCGGCGGATTTGCTCTCCCCGCGAAGGTGTCCAATCGTGGTCACATGACCGAATGGGGTCAAAATAGAACAACTTATCAGCCTCGGCACGTGGTACGGTTAAGGCGTCGTTGCAGTTCTGGCGCCGTACTTTTGTCACGGGTCCCTGCACACCCATGACAGCAACAAGAGGTGCGACGTTGGAATCGCAATGGCGGGAAGAGAGAGCAGGCGAAATGATTGCCATTGACCCGACTTCCGCGAAACTGCGGGAATCATCAAATAGCTCGATGCTGGCAAACGGTCCGGCTGAGCTGGAGCTCCTGTTCAGGGCGGTTGTGTACCAGCCCGGGGCACCGGTCCTGATTGTGGACAACGACGGCAATTCCCACGACGCGAGTGGTGGCGCGGCACGCCTGCTGGGCCTCCCCAGGGAGAAGCTGATCGGCAGTAAGATCGGCCAGTTTGTCCATGAAGGCTCCAAGGCACAGCTTTCGGAAGCTTGGCGGGCGTTTCTGGCGCGAGGAGAGGAGGATGTCACGGTCCAGCTTGCCGATCCGGCAGGCAACCCGCGGGAAGTGGAGCTGTCTGTAAAGGCCAATGTGCTGCCGGTCCGCCATGTGGTTGCGCTGAAGACTCCAGCGACGGCGGCAAAGGAACAACCTCCCACGTGGGTTCAGGATTACGCACTCTCCCTATTGGATGCGGAGGGGACGATTGTGGCTTGGTACGCCGGGGCGGAACGAATTTACGGGTATACGGCCAGCCAGGTAATCGGGAAGGATGTTTCCACCCTTTATGCGGATGAAGTGGCCCGGGACACAGGCATGGTCCATGCCCAACTGCAGGAGGAACTCAGCCGGGCGGCCGCCGGGGGCCACTTCGGCACCGAAAACTGGCGCATCAAGAAGGATGGCTCACGGTTCTGGGCCAATTCGATCACCATGGCGCTTCGGGACGACACGGGCAACCTTCAGGGTTTCGCCAGGATCGTGCGGGATTTCAGTGACCGCCACGCCAAGGACGAAAAGCTGCGCAAGAGCCGAGCGCAAGGCCCAAAGGGGGGAGCACACTCGGCAGTCACCTGCGTCGCGTCGTGCGAGTTTGACCAGATTCCCGAAGCAAACGATGCATTTCTGGCGTTGGCTGGATACAGCCGGGAGGATTTGGCCGCTGGACGCATGCACTGGCCGGACCTGACCCCTGCCGAGTACGTACCGCTGGACGACTTGGCGCACGAGGAGGGTCTCCGCTTCGGGGCGTGCACGCCGTACGAGAAGGAAATGATGCGGAAGGACGGCACGCGGGTTCCTGTGATGGTGGCGACTGCGGTGATGCGGCTATCGCCTTTCCGCTGGATCACGTTCGTGCAGGATCTGCTTGAACGGGACAATCCGGACGATCTGGAAGCGCCGGAAAAAGGGAAACGTACCGGTTTCGACGAGATGATCGGATCCAGTTCGCAACTCGAGCGGGTGATGCGGCAGATCGAAGTGGTGGCACCGACTGACGCCACCGTCCTGGTGCTGGGGGAAACCGGAACCGGCAAGGAACTGGTGGCGAGGGCGATCCACAGGCTGAGTCCGCGCAACAAGCAGACCTTCGTGACTCTCAACTGCGCCGCGATTCCCACCGGGTTGCTGGAAAGCGAGTTGTTCGGCTACGAGCGCGGCGCGTTCACAGGCGCGCTGTCGCAGAAGATCGGCCGTTTCGAAATGGCCCACCGGGGGACCCTATTCCTCGACGAAGTGGGCGACATCCCGCTGGATTTGCAGCCGAAGTTGCTGCGGGCGTTGCAAGAAAAGTCGTTCGAAAGGTTGGGGGGGACGCGGACCATCCCGATTGACGTCCGGCTGGTGGCGGCCACCAACCGGGATCTGACGCAGATGATGGGCGACAAGCTCTTCCGCAGCGATTTGTATTACCGGTTGAAGGTGTTCCCGATCACCACGCCGCCGCTACGGGACCGGCCCGAGGACATTCCCAAGCTGGTCCGCCATTTTGTAACCAAGTACAGCGCCAAAATGGGACGGCAGATTGACCGTATTCCGACTGAAACCCTCCATGCGCTGAGCGCGTGGCGGTGGCCGGGGAATGTCCGGGAGCTGGAGAACTTCATCGAGCGGTCCGTGATCCTTTCCAACGGCAACAGCCTGAGGGCCCCCCTGGCTGAGATCCGGGAGGAGGCGGTGGCCCCTGCCGGCGGTTGCACGCTGGACCAGGTGGAGCGCGAGCATATTGTGAAGATGCTGCGGGAAAGCAACGGGGTGGTTACCTTGGCAGCCACCAGGCTCGGACTGCACCGGACGACCCTGAATGCCATGATGCGGAAGCTGGGCATTACCCGCCAGGACGTATAGCTAGCGCGGCAGCGGGCAGGCAAGCCGAGTACGGATGCGGACCGGGAAAACCCTGTCCCAGAGATCCCGGACTCGGCTGAGGATGCGTGGCATTTTCCGGCTTACGTTGATGAGGTTGGTTATTGCGCCGAGTCCCTGGATATCTTCCACGGCTCGTCTGGCTTCCTCGCGGACATAGGCCCAGTCGGTAGTCCCGAGCAGCGTCAACCGGCGGTTGCAGACGGTTGCGCGGATATCCTGCGGGACGAGGGTGGCATTGGTCAGCGCGGCGTTGGCCTGCAGCTCGAGTTGCCCGTCGGAATAGGGATAGTTTTGATTCTCGGGTAGTTCCATTGTTTGTTCAGGGTGGCAACCGGGGCCAGTTCCGAAACGTGTCGAAGCCAGCCTTGTAAATGAAATCGCGCGCTAGCCGGTGGAAGTACGGGCTGGAGTGCCGGTTGCCAATCGGACACGTGCACGTAAAGGGCCGATCACGGGGTCGCCTTAGGCATGGTGGTTCGGGCCTCGGCGTGCATGTTGCACGGGCATGAGCTGCAACAACGGACAGATTGAATCACAGAATACGAATATCCTGCTGGCATTGCTGGCAGGCGTCGGGACCGGCCTTGCCGCCGGAATCCTGTTGGCCCCGAAATCGGGGGAACGAACGCGCGCCGAAATCAGCACGGCTGTCAACGGCTATATGGACGAAGCCTGCGCCAGCGTGAAGAGCGCCAAGCACAGCGTGGCAATCGCGGTTGACAACGGAGTGCGCGACATCAACCACGCCATCGAGGAGACGGTTGCGGCGGTCCGCAGCGGAGCCAAGATGGGGCACGATGCTGTGAACAGCGCCGCCGCCGCGCTGCACGCCGGCACGGGCTCTAAGTGAAGTCGGCATCCAAGCAGCACCGGTCCCGCCATACGGACGCCGCCGAGATTGCAGGCGTGCCGGAGTCTCTGGTTCCGCCCGGAGTCATCCAGCCGTATGGAACGGTGGCCCGCTTGCCGAATTCGCTCGGCAAGAGTGCGGCCAGGAAGAGCGCGGAGAAGCTCAACCAGATCCTGGCGGACACGATGACCCTCCGCGATCTGTACAAGAAACACCACTGGCAGGTGACCGGCCCGTGGTTCTACCAGTTCCATCTGCTGTTCGACAAGCATTTCAATGAACAGGCGGCACTGGTGGACATGATCGCGGAGCGGATCCAGCTGCTGGGCGGAGTCAGCATCGCGATGGCGGCACATGTCGCGGCGCAGACCAGGATTGAAACACCGCCGATCGGGCGGGAGGACGTATCCGTCCAACTGTCCAGGCTGCTCAACGCGCATGAAGTGATTATTGCGGAGGCGCGGAAGCAGTCGGCCGTGGTTATGGACGATGATCCGGGAACGGCGGATCTTCTGGTTGGCGACGTGCTGCGGACGAATGAACTGCAAACTTGGTTTCTGGCCGAGCATCTGGTGCAGTCAGGGTTCTCGGAACCACAGGAATAGGGCAGGGAAATGGTCCCCCGGATGCCGCGGCATCCGGGGGGTGCTTCGTTCGCTACAACGGTAGATTCGGGTCCTTCAGGCCCAGCCAATACGGCGACTGGCCGTAGTGAAAGTAGAGCTGGTTCTCATACCCGCGGGTCACGGGAACATCCTCCAAATACTCCGGTGCGCTCTGGACCAATTCACGCGAGACAGAGGCATACATCTTGGACGCTTCCCAGCTGATACGGGTAATCCACGCGGGTGAAACCAGTACCTTCTTGCCCGGCCACCAATTGCGCGTGGCAATTTCCACATAGCGGATGGACCACGATTCGTCATCCAGCACGAAGCCGTCCACGTGGCCGATCTCACCGTTCAGGGCTTCCAGGTAGTGACCTGTGACCGAGTTGGAGCTGCGCAGATGGATGTCCATGGGGTTCTTCAGGATCATGTCCTCCCCCGCAGCGTTCACCAGAACGGGGTCGGTGACTGCTACCGGAGAGTAACCCGCGCTCCAAAAGTCGGGGCCGTTCCAGTAGTAGGGGTAGCCGTAGTAGGCCAGGTATTCGGACTCGTGCTGGCGGGAGACTGGCAGGCGGGTATCGATGTCCGGGCTGTTCTCCACCTGTTTCATGGTCAGTCCGACGTCCAGGCGTCGTGCTTGCCAGTCGGCATGCAGGATGGAGTAGGGCGCAATCAGGACGCGGCGTCCCGCGAGCCAGCTTGCCGTGTCGACGACGAGGTAGCGGATGCCCCATGTTTGGTCGTCGAAGTAGAATTCGTCGACGGTGCCGAGTTCGCCGTCCGAGGCGCGGATCGTGAGACCCTTCAGTTGCTTTGCGTTGATCAGCATGGTGTGGTGTGCCCTCCCGGGCGGTGTTGCCGAGGTTGGAAGTTGGGTATCGGAGAAGGATCGGGCTCGAATGCGGAGCCGGTGCGTTTGGCCAGTGGAATTGCCATGAACCACCAGAACGAGCCCGGTCCCGCCACCGAGCCAAGGGCGCCGGGCACCGGGTGGAGGTGGATCCAAGCGAAGGCGATCAGTGCGGCTCCCAGTATTACGGATTGGACAAGGGTGATCTCGCGGCTGTTGGGATATGGTTCCACGGGCGTAACGTGGTGCAACCGGCTCCTGCGTTTCATAGCGGCTATTTCGACGAGGTGGCCTTGCGCTTGGTGATTTGCAGCTCGTTGACGACCTGCTCCACGTTCGGGACCGCTTTGGCAACTGCTTCGGCGCGGGTGCGGACGCTGCGGGAGTGAACCTCGCCAGTCAGGGTGACTGTCTTGTTGGTCACGCTGTACTTGACTTGGTCCTCCAGCTTGTCCGCGACGAGGGCGGCTTCCAGGTTGTGCTCGATGGCGCGGTCCAGTTCCGTGTTCACGCGGGCGGCGTCCTTGTCGCCTGTGGGGAGAACCTCGATTTGGTTCGCGACCACCTGGGTGCCTGCAATGGCCTTGGCGAGTGTCTCGGCGCGCGCCTTGTCTTCGTCGTTGGAGACATGCCCGCCCAGAGTCACGACACCCTTGTCGCGGTCCTGGGTTGAGGAAACGTCCTTCAGTCCGGATTGGTCGAGCGTCTTTCGGACACTGTCGGCCACGTCCGGCGATTTGTTCATGCCGGAGGAACATCCGGCAACGGTGCAAAGAAGGATGGCGGTTGTAGTTCGAGCCATCCAGGGGAAACGATCAAATGCGTTTGTCATGCCCAACCAAGAGGCATGGCGAGGGCCGAAGCGCCGTAGTACGGGAAATGCGCGGGGTGCTGGAGACTGGTCGCGGAGGGACATGATGCGGTGCTAACGGTATATGGTCAGGCGACGTTCCAAGGTCGGGATTGGCATGAGCCGTGCATGGAGGGCAGATCATGCATGAGACCAACCGACGTGCGGCGGAACAGCACGAAATGGCGGCGCGGGCGCACCGGACTGCTGCCGAGCACAACGAGAAGGGCGACTTTACAGCCGCCACCTACCACGCGATGCGGGCGTTGGAGTTCTCCGACCATGCCTATGCGCTGTCCGCAGCGGCCCACAACAAGTCGGGCCGCATGGAAAGCTTGCGGGAACAGGTTTGAGGCTGAAGCAGGAAAGAAAGAGGAATCGCATGTCTGATCACGGAAATAGTAGGGAAGGGCAGCATCGTGCTGCCGAGCAACACAATTCGGCAGCGCATGCCCATGACACCGCCGGAGGAAAGGGGCAGTCGGATCATCTGACGGCCCATGAACTCTCCGTGCGGGAGCACCAGCGGGAGCAGGAACAGGCGCGGGAACTGGTCCACGAAGAGACCGAGCAAGCCCACCAAAAGCATCCGGTCCCGCAACACGGGGCATAGGTGAGGCGAAACGGGAAGCAGCGCCAACCCCTTTTCGGGACCGGCGCTGTTTCTTCGGAGCGGGTGGTGCGTGGACTACATGATGATGGTGATGGCGACGCCGGAACTGGGATAGCGGCGGTTGTAGAGGTAGTAGCCGTCGTCGTAGCCGATGTACATGTCGTCGGCATTGTACCAGGAGTCGCCCCAGAAATCCGGCCAGGGATCAACCATGAGGAACGAATATCCGCCGTATTGGAAGCGCGGGTAGCCCATGTACATGCCCGGAAGCATGCCGAGGCGGAAGAAATGGCCGATGCCGAAGGAGAGGCTGAAGCGGTCCTGGGGAATGTAGTAGCCGCCGTAGCCGCCGCGTTGTCCCCACGATCTGCGGGACACGTTCCAGTTCGTGGTGCGGCTTTGCTGGAACGTTGAATGGCCCCAACCGCCGCCACCCTGTTGTGCCCAGCCCTTTTGCTGCTGCCAGGAACGCGCTTGGAATTCGCTGCGCTGCGGTTGCTGGCGTTGGATGGACTGCTGTTGCATCCTTTGCTGTTGCGGTTGTTGGATCTGGCGCTGTTGGGGGGCCTGCTGCTGGGTTTGTTGCTGGCGCTGCTCCGGGCGTCCGGTGGTCTGCTCGGGGCGGGTCTGCCGGGGAGCTGCTTGGGGTTGCTCGCGGGGTTGCTGCTGTTGCCGCTGTGGCGGTTGGATCTGGCGCTGCTGCGGTGGTTGCTGCTGTTGCTGTTGTTGCTGTTGTTGCGGCCGGTCCTGGCGCTGCTGTTGTTGTTGCTGCGGTCTTTCCTGTTGCCGCTGCTGCTGTTGCTGGGGCCTTTCCTGCTGTTGCCGCTCTTGGCGTTGCTGCTGTTGTGGCCGTTCCTGTTGGCGTTCCTGTTGGTGCTGTGGGGCCGGCTGGTCGCCAGGCTGCTGCGCCGACAAAGGCGAGAGCATGCCGCAGACCAGGACCGCCGCTGTTTTCGATCCTATTGCAAATCGCATGGTGTTGGGTTCCTGTCCTGGTTCCAGTCAAAGCACGCGGGACACCAACCGGAATCATGCCCGTTCGCCAACGAACCTGTTCGCGCCGTCCGTGAACGGGCCCGACCTCCGGCGGTCACCTGACCATCTGAAGCCGCGACTGCAGGAGTTATCCGATGCGTTCCAATGGGCCAACACCATTGGCCACCGGCGTGCACTTCCCATGGCGAAAAGGACCACTTCAAAATGATTTGGAGAATCGCAGCACTCCTGTTCGTTCTTTGGGCCCTAGGGCTCATTACCTCTTACACGATGGGTGGTTTCATCCACCTCTTTTTGGTACTGGCCCTTGTGGCCGTTCTGTTCCAAGTGATTCAGGGACGCCGCGTCCTCTAGTTCAACGGAAGGTCAAAGGAGAAAAGAGATGGCATTCAACACGGCAGTTTACGGCTTGTACAAGGATCGCGGCGGGGTGGAAGGCGCGGTCGACGCGCTGAATCACGGTGGATTCCGCCACACCGATGTTTCCGTCCTGTTCCCGGACAACGAAGGCTCGAAGGATTTTGCGCTGGACAACAGCACGAAGGCTCCTGAAGGCGCGGTTCTCGGTGCCGGCTCCATCGGAATTCTGGGCGGGGCGCTTGGCTGGTTGGCGGGGGCGGGCAGCCTGGCCATTCCGGGCATCGGCCCGTTTATCGCGGCTGGACCGATCATCGGCTTGATGGCGGGAGTCGGCGTCGGCGGCGCTTTCGGGACGCTGGTAGGTGGAATGATCGGCATGGGAATGCCCGAGTACGAGGCCAAGCGCTACGAAGGGCGGATACGCAAGGGCGGGATTCTGCTTTCGGTCCACTGCGACAGCGAGGAGTGGGTGAAGCGTGCCGAGGAAACATTGAGGAAAACCGGTGCCGAGGATATCGCCTCCGCAGGTGAGGCCAGTGCCGACTACATGGTTTCCGACCGCCCGAAGCAACGGCTTCCAGAGCAGCACGTTTAACATGCTCGAACCGGACTTCACCATGGTGCGGAACGCCGAGGACGCGGCGGCTACGGCGGCCGGCGTCACCGAGGTCCGCAGGTAGGCTGCCTTGCTGAAGACCGGTGCCCTGCAAAATGCCATTTTCAACAGCGCGAACTTCTCGTGCATCGCCACCGATGAAAAAGGCGTGATCCAGCTTTTCAACGTGGGCGCCGAGCGGATGCTTGGTTATACCTCCGCCGAGGTGGTCGACAAGATCACCCCGGCCGACATCTCGGATCCGAAGGAAGTGATTGTCCGGGCCAAGGCCCTGAGTTTTGAATTGGCCACGCAGATCACCCCGGGCTTCGAGGCGCTCGTTTTCAAAGCCTCCCGCGGGATCGAGGATATCTACGAGCTGACCTACATCC